>NZ_CP069362.1:305530-611060 GCF_029910535.1 Marinitoga aeolica | reverse complement strand
GAATTTTTTGGACATTGGTGGTATGAGGGCATCATGTTTTTAGAAAAAGTAATAGAATATGTGTATAATTCTAATAATATTGAATTAAAACATCCGCAAAATATTTTATCTGAAATAGAGGAAGTTCAGATGATGACACCAGCAAAATCTTCATGGGGAATAAATGGTTTTTTTGAAGAATGGATAAATGGCAATAATGATTGGATATATCCAGCTATTTATGAAATGGTAGAAATATTGAAAAAGAAAATTAATAAAAAATGGAATGAACAGGAAAAAAATATTATATTATTGATGATAAAAGAGCTAATGCTGGCACAATCAAGTGATTGGGCATTTATTATAAGTTCGGGTACAACAGTAGAATATGCAGTTAACAGAATAAAAACACATGTGAAACGTTTTTTTGAACTTAATGCAATGCTTGAGAGTGGAAAAATCGAAAAAAATAAGTTAAAATATTATATGTGGGTGGATAAAATTTTTGATAACATTGATTATAGTGACATTATGTGATCAATATTTGAAAGGAGGGCATAAGAGTGCCAGAAAAATATTTTGAAATCAGATGGCATGGAAGAGCTGGTCAAGGAGCAAAAAGTGCTTCACAATTCTTGACAGAAGCAGCCGTAGAAGCAGGAAAATATTCTACAGCATTCCCTGAATATGGTGCTGAAAGATCAGGAGCACCGATGAAAGCATTTAACAGAATTGCAGATGTTCCAATTAGAATAAGAAGCGGTATTGAAAATCCAGATGTTGTTGTTGTATTTGATGACACGATGTTAGGATTACCAGATTTAACTGCAGGATTAACAGAAGACAAACTTATGTTGGTTAACACAGTTATGTCTCCTGAAGAAGTAAGAGAAAAAACAGGATTCAAAGGAAAAATATATACAATTCCAGCAACAGACATTGCATTAGAAGAAATTAAAAGAGGTATTCCAAATACCGTTATGATTGGTGCTTTGGTTAAATTAACACACGTTGTTCCTCTAGAAGTAGTTAAAGAAAAAGTTAAGAAAACATTCGAGAAAAAATTTGGACCTGAAGTAGTTGAAGCAAATATTAGAGCAGTTGAAAGAGGTTATCAGGAGGTGAAAGGCGATGCCTAAATATGATAGCTGGAAAGAAATGCCAATTGCTGGAGTAATAGATAAACCAGCTACAGCAAGGGAATACAATACAGGTACATGGAGAATAATGAGACCTATTGTAGATAAAGATGCATGTATAAATTGTATGCAATGTTGGTTATATTGTCCAGATATGGCAATTAATGGTAAAGTAAAAGAAGATGGAAAAACAGAAATGCTAGGTTTCGATTATAATTACTGTAAAGGTTGTGGAACCTGTGCAGAAGTATGTCCTGTAAACGCAATTACAATGAAACCTGAAACGGAATTTTTAAAATAAGGAGGTTGAGTATAAATGCCTACAAAGTTAGCAATTACTGGTGCAGCTGCAGTTGCTCATGCAATGAGACAAATTAATCCAGATGTTGTAGCTGCATATCCAATAACACCACAAACTCCAATAGTTGAATATTTTGCACAATTTGTTGCAGATGGAGTTGTAGATACAGTAATGGTACCAGTTGAATCAGAACATTCAGCAATGAGTGCTGTTGTTGGGTCAGCAGCAGCTGGTGCAAGAACTATGACAGCAACAGCAGCTAATGGTTTAGCATTAATGTTTGAAATTGTATATATAGCAGCATCAATGAGGTTACCTATTGTTATGCCTATAGTTAATAGGGCATTATCAGGACCTATCAATATCCATGGTGATCATTCAGATGCATATGCAGTAAGAGATTCAGGATGGATTCAATTATTCAGTGAAAATTCTCAAGAAGCATATGATATGACAATTATTGCAACAAAATTAGCTGAAAGGGAAGAAGTTTTAACTCCTGCTATGGTTAACTTAGATGGATTTATTACATCTCATGGGGTTGAGGGTGTAGAAATATTAGATGATGAAGTAGTAAGAGAATTTGTTGGACAATGGGAACCAAAATATCCATTATTAGATATTGATAATCCTATTACACATGGTCCATTAGATCTATTTGACTATTACTTTGAACACCATAGACAACAACAAGAAGGTTTAAAAAATGCATATAAAGCATTACCAGAAGTATTTGCAGAATATGAAAAAATTTCAGGAAGAAAATATGACTTCTTAGATTTATATAGAATGGAAGATGCAGAATATGTAATGGTAGTTATGAATTCTGCAGCATCAACAGCTAAATATGTAGTTGATGAATTAAGGGAAAAAGGCATAAAAGCTGGATTAGTAAAACCATGGGTATTTACACCATTCCCTAAAAAAGAAATTTTAGAAGCTCTTGATGGTAGAAAAGCAGTTATGGTACTTGATAGAGCAATGTCATTTGGTAAAGAAGCACCATTATATTCATTAGTTAAATCAGCATTATACGAAGCAAAGGAAAGACCAATGATGGGAACTTATGTATATGGTTTGGGTGGAAGAGACGTTACACCAACAATGCTACATGTTCCATTTGAAGACGCAATTAAAGGTGAATTGGATCCAAACGAAGAAAGATATCTTGGTTTAAAAGAATAATGGAGGTGAATAATAGTGCCTGTAAATATGAAACAATTAATTAATTTGGTAGAAAAAGAAGATTGGCCATTTACACAAGGACATAGATTATGTCCAGGATGTAATGCGCCAATGGTTGCAAAATGGGCAACAATGACAGCAAAAGCTTTAGGATATGAGCCAGTAGTAGGTGCAGCAACTGGATGTTTAGAAGTTTCTACAACAATATATCCATTTACAGCTTGGAATATTCCTTATATACACAATGCTTTTGAAAATGTTGCAGCAACAATTTCTGGTGCAGAAGCAGCATATAGATCATTGAAAAATAGAGGAAAATTGAAAACAGATAAACCAATTAAATTTATTGCATTTGGTGGAGACGGTGGAACATATGATATTGGTCTTCAATCATTATCAGGAGCTGTAGAAAGAGGACACGATTTCTTATACATCTTATATGATAATGAAGGTTATATGAATACAGGTAACCAAAGATCAGGTTCTACACCTCCAGGTGCAGATGCAACAACTGAACCTGTTGGAAAAGTAAAAACTGGTAAAGTACAATTCAAGAAAAATATTGTTGAAATAATTGGAGCACATGAAAATGTTTATGCAGCAACAGCTTCAACATCAGATCCATTTGATTTTATGGCAAAAGTTGAAAAAGGTTTAAAACATGAAGGACCAGCATTTATTGCTGTATTAGCTCCTTGTGTAAGATTTTGGAGAATTCCTGAAAGCACAGGACCTAAAGTTACAAAATTAGCTGTAGAAACAAAATATTGGCCATTATATGAAATTGATAGAGGAGTATACAAGATTACAAGAAAACCAAGAAACTTTAAGCCAATAGAAGAATACATAAAATCAATTGGAAGATTTAGAAAAGCATTACAACATCCAGAATACAAAGAAATGATTGAAGAAATGCAAAAATATGTAGATACAAGATGGGAAAGATTGTTAAAGTTAGAGGAAGTAACAAAAGGTATGTATTTAAGATAATAAAAAACAAAAACCGGGGATTCCCCCGGTTTTTAGACTATTATAATATGCAGGAATAGAGGGGGTTTTTAGATGAGAGACTGGTTTGTTAAATGGGAAAAGACAATTGTAATTATAATTGTAGTATTATTCACAGCTGGTATTGTTTGGTGGTCAATTGCGGCATATTTAGGTGCATCCAAAGCAAAAGCAACTTCCAATAAACCATCAAAAGATAATGCAGTAGCTATTATTACAAAAGATGGAACAGAATTAGATTACCCATATTGGATAATGGATTATGAAGTAAATGATGAAGTTTCACAAATGAGACAACAATATACATCATATGGTCAAAAATTAGATCCTGTATTTGATGAGTTAATGCTATCATATACTGCAGCAAAACAGTTATTCGACATAAAAGTAATTGAATATTATGCTGAAAACAATGGATTGATGCCAACTGATAAAGAAGTTGAAGAAGCATTTGATAAATATATTGATGATCAAATAGCAAAATTAAAAGAAAATCCTGATAACTGGAAAAAATATTTAGATTATTACAAAAGTGAAGATAATTTAAGAAACTTGATTAAAGCGAACTATAAAAATGCATATAAAACACAATTTATCCTTGATAGAGTAAAAAATAGTGTTTCAAATATATCCAAAGAAGAAGGTTTAAAATATTTAAAAGATAATTTTAATGATTTAAAAAGCAAATACGAAGAAGTAAAAGCACAACATATTCTTGTATCAGATGAAGCCACTGCTAATAAAATAATGGAAATGATAAAAAATAAAGAAATTACATTTGAAGATGCTGCAAAAAAATATTCGAAAGATACTTCAAATGCAACAAGTGGTGGAGAATTAGGATGGTTTAAACACAATACAATGGTAAAAGAATTCGAGGATGCATCATTTAATGCTACGGTAGGAGAATTAGTAGGCCCAGTAAAAACTAATTATGGATATCATATAATTAGAGTACAGGATAAAAAAGTATTTAATAAGCCAGAAGACATTATGGATAAATATCCAGAAATATATTCTGAGATTGAAAAAACTTTAAAAAATGATAAATTTGTTTCCTGGTTAAAAGAATACAAAGAAAAAGAAAAATTAGGATTGAATTTTCTTGATGAAGATTTAAAAGCATATGATGAATATAATGAATTGTCAAAATCAAAAGATGAAAATAAAATAAGAGAATATATATCTTCAATTGAAAAGATAGTATTTGACAATGGAGAATTAGCTGTTGATGCATCTGCTAACGAAATGGCACTGTATATAAATGCTACTAATTTATTAAAAAGTATTTTAAGTGAAAGATTAGATAAATTCACAAAATATTTAACATTAAAAGATGATGTTGATGAAAATATTCTCAAATTAGGTATTGACGAAATAAATAAAAAATATGATGAAATTAGTGCTAAAATGAAAAATGTATCTGGAGAAGAATATACAAAATTATTAAAAGAAAGATTTAAATACGAAGATGCAAGAGATTTCTTAAATCTCAAAAATGAATTAAAAGGATATACAGATGAAGAAATAGTAAAAGGTAAAACAGAATTGCAAAAGGAATTAGATGAATTAAAATCAAAAAGAATAAAAGTATTAGATGAATTATTTGCAGAATATCCAAGCTCAACAAAAACAATTGATTATTATTATCAGGAAGCACCTGAAAAACCTGAAGTTGCTTTAAAATATTCAGAGAATAAAATAAACACATATAAACAATATTTAAAATATATCGATGCAAATGCTATGTTCCAATATTTTGGACAGCAATTAAGAGAAATAAGCTTTAATTTAAATAGAGTGGCTTTCTCAAAAGCATCAACAGAAACAAGAATAGAAGCATTAGAAACATTAATTGATTTCAATGACACATTCTCTCAAGATAAATTTTCAAAAATAGGATATTTAGAGGAAATTAAGAAACTTGATCCAAAATATCCTGGAATAGATAAAATGATTGCTGATGCAGAAAAGGAATATCAAGAATCAAAAAATGCAACAACAACAGAAGCAACTACAACAAATAAATAATATAATAAAAAACAGAGAGCTTAAAAAGGCTCTCTGTTTTTTATTTGTGAAAATTTACAAAGTGAAAAAATACTCATTAATAACTTGTTAATGAGAATAATCGTGAATAATTTCATTTAATTGAATATAAATACATTTGTTATTTTTTTAATTTAAGAGTAATATATAATTGAGGGGGTGAATATTATGGAAAAATTTTATGAAAAAACCTTATTAGAAGAGCTTCATGATATTCAAGATACATATGGATATATACCAGAAGAACAAATTATTAGAATTGCTAAGTCGAGGAATATGCCGAAATCGCAGTTATATGGAGTTATTTCATTTTATTCGATGTTTCATGTTGAACCCAGAGGAAGGTATATTATAAGGGTTTGCGATAGTTTATCCTGTCATTTAAATAATGCGGAAAATGTTGTAGAAACGATAAAGGAATATTTGGGAATTGAGTCGGGTGAAACAACGGCTGATAAAAAATTTACTCTGGAAATTGTAGAATGTTTAGGGCATTGTGGAGAAGGACCAGTTATGTTAGTAAATAATAAAGTTTATACTAAATTAACTCCACAACAAGCCATTTCTATTCTAAAAGAATGTATATAAGGTGGTGGGATTGATGTTAGAAGAAAAGATCTTTTTAAAATCAGATGTTGAAAAGACAATGGATAATTATGAATTTTTGGGGTTAAAAAAATCATTGGAAATGAAATCTGAAGATATTGTGAAAAAAATAACCGATTCTGGTTTAAGAGGAAGAGGAGGAGCTGGATTTCCAACAGGTAAAAAATGGGAATTTGCTTTAGCTCAAAAAAATGATGTGAAATTTTTAATATGTAATGCTGATGAAGGTGAACCTGGAACATTTAAAGATAGATTTTTACTAGAAAATATGCCATTTAAAGTATTGGAAGGAATAATAATAGCAGCATATGCTGTTAAAGCAAATTTTGGATATATATATATTAGAGGAGAATATTCAAAAGCAATAGATATTTTTGAAAAGACTATAAAAGAAGCATATCATAGAGGTTTACTTGGTAAAAATATCTTGGGTAGCAATTTTAATTTCGAATTAAGACTTATTAAAGGTGCAGGTGCATATGTTTGTGGAGACGAAACATCTTTAATTAATTCAATTGAAGGGAAAAGAGGCTTTTCAAGAATAAAACCTCCATATCCTGTTCAAAGAGGGTTGTATGATAAGCCTACTGTAGTAAATAATGTAGAAACTTTAACAACAGTAGCAGAAATAATGAAGTATGAAGATAATATTTTTGCAAAATTAGGTACAGAGAAAAGCAGAGGAACAAAATTAGTTTCAATTAGTGGAGATGTCAAATTACCCGGTATTTATGAAATAGAATTTGGTAGTGGAACATTAAAAGATATTATTGAATTGGCTGGTGGAACAAAGGATGAATTAAATTTTGTTGTTCCAGGCGGGTTGGCAACATCAATATTAAAATATGATGAAATTAATATTCCATATACATATGAGGATTTAGAAAATGCAGGTTCATCAGTAGGATCTGGTGGAATGATAGTTGTATCACAAAAACATGATTTAATAGATATTTTATTGAATGTTTCTGATTTCTTTGTAAAAGAGACATGTGGAACATGTTTTCCATGTAGAGAAGGCAATAGAAATATAAAAGAAATATTATTAGAATTGAAGAAAAAAGGCTACAAAGAAGAATATAAAAAGATAATAGGTGAATTGAGGGAAGCTATATTACTTGCTGCTAGATGTGGATTTGGGCAATCTTCAGTTAACTTTATTTATTCTGTGCTGGATAAATTTTTTTATGAAGAGGTGAGATAGATGAAATCTATCTCTAAAATAAAAATAGGAATTTTTTTAAAATTATTTTTTTCACCGGAGGTGAGATAGATGAAAATTACTATTAATAATAGGGAATATAATATGCCAGAAAATATATCTATTTTAGAAGCGGTAAAAAAAGCTAATATAAAAATACCAACACTATGTTATATAGAAGGTAAAGAACCATATGGAGGATGTAGATTATGTGTTGTTGAAGTTGAAGGTTCAAAAACGTTAGTGCCATCTTGCGCAGTAAAAATTAGTGAAGGAATGAAAATAAAAACACATTCCGAAAAAGTAAGAAAAGTTAGAAAAACAATAATGCAGTTGATAGTAGCTTCACATGGTATAAGTTGCGAATTAAATTGCTTGACATGTCCTAAAGCTACAAGTTGTGAATTGAAAACAATAGCAGAAGAGATAGGAGTAACAAAAATAAATATACCCCCAGTAGAAAAAAACTTACCTACCGATTTTTCGAGTTATTCCATAGTTAGAGAGCCAACAAAATGTATTGTGTGTGGAAGATGTATTAGAACATGTTCTGAAGTTCAAAGTGTTAATATATTTACATTTGCAAATAGAGGACCAAATACAATAGTAACAACATTTATGGATGAAGGTATGGGAAATGTTGATTGTACAAATTGTGGTCAATGTGTTATGAATTGCCCGACAGGTGCTTTGCATGAAGTATATCATATTGATGGAGTATGGAAAGCAATTAATGACCCAGAAAAAATTACTGTTGTACAAACAGCACCTGCAGTTAGAGTGGCTATTGGAGAACCATTTGGACTGGAACCTGGGACTATTTCTACTGGAAAAATGGTTGCGGCTTTAAGGTTATTAGGTTTTGATAAAGTTTTTGATACCAATTTCACTGCTGATTTAACTATAGTGGAAGAAGGAACAGAATTTATCCATAGGTTTAAGGAAGGTGGAAAGCTGCCATTATTTACATCATGTAGTCCTGGATGGATAAAATTTATTGAACATAATTATCCTGAATTTTTACCACATCTTTCTTCTGCAAAATCACCACAACAAATGTTTGGAGCAGTTGCAAAACATTATTATGCAAAAAAATTAGGTGTTCCTAAAGAAAAATTAGTAGTTGTTTCTATAATGCCATGTACTGCAAAAAAATATGAAATGCATAGACCAGAATTAGCTGGCGATGTTGATTTTGTATTAACCACAAGAGAGTTAGCAAAGATGATAAAAGAATCAGGAATAGACTTTAAAAATCTTCCTGAAGAAGAATATGACGATCCATTTGGAATATCAACAGGTGCAGGAGCAATATTTGGAGCATCAGGTGGAGTTATGGAAGCAGCTTTAAGAACTGCATACGAGATATTAACAGGAAAGGAACTTGAAAAATTAGACTTTACATCGGTAAGGGGTTTAGCAGGAGTAAAAGAAGCAGAAGTTGAAATTAATGGAAAAATAATAAAAGTTGCCGTTGTCAATACATTAGGAAAAGCAAGACAATTACTTGAAAAGATGAAAAATGGCGAAGTAGAATATCACTTTGTTGAATTTATGGCATGTCCTGGTGGATGTATAGGTGGTGGAGGACAGCCAATTCCAACTACAGAAGAAGTGTTGCTTAAGAGAATGGAAGCAATATATGAAATTGATTATGATTCAAAATTAAGGAAGTCTCATGAAAATCCAGCTGTTAAAAAGTTATATGAAGATTTTCTTGAAGAACCAAATAGTGAAATTGCGCATCATTTGCTACATACGCATTATGTGGCTAGAAATTAATAATAATACGAGTTTACAAAAAATATGCTTTTAAATGGCTCCGTATCATCGGAGCCATTTATTGTTTAATATAAGATATTACAAAAAAAGCTATTAAGAGGGAATAATTAAATATTATTGATTATATTCATTTGCAAAAAGGTTTAAATAAGGTTTAATTTAAGTATAAAATAATGTAAAATTTAATACAGATGAAAAAATAAAAAAACAAGGAGGATAGGAATGGGAAAATATAAATTACGATGTATTACTTGTGGGAAAATATATGAGTCATCTGAGGTTGAATATACATGTCCTAAATGTGGTAATAGGATGGGAACGTTAGAGGTTATATATGATTATGAAAATATAAAAATTTATAGGGAAGAATTTTCAAAATATGAAAATATATGGCAATTTGAGAAAATTTTACCAATTGAAAAAGGAAGCTACAGAACACCTTTGCATGTTGGAGGGACACCACTTTATAATACTCCTTCGTTAGCAGAAGAATTGGGAATAAAAGAATTAGTTATCAAATATGATGGAACAAACCCAACAGCTTCTTATAAAGATAGAGCATCGGCTATAGCTATCACAAAAGCATATGAAAAAGGTTACGATACAATATATTGTGCTTCAACTGGAAATGCTGCGAGCTCTCTTGCAGGATTAAGTGCACCTACAAAATTAAAAACCTTTATATTTCTTCCAGCTTCAGCGCCAATTGCAAAGATTTCCCAACTGTTTATATATGGTGCAAAAGTAATTCCTATAGATGGAAGTTATGACGAAGCTTTTGATATTTCTATGAAAATAGGTGAAGAAAAGGGATGGTATTGCAGAAACTCTGCAATAAATCCTTATTTACTTGAAGGTAAAAAGACCGGGGCATTAGAAATAGCAATTCAAAATAATTGGAATATTCCAGATTATCTTTTAGTTAGTGTTGGTGATGGAACTGTTATTAGCTCTTTTTATAAGGGTTTTTATGATCTTTATCAATTAGGGTTAATAGATAGAATACCTAAAATAATAGGTGTTCAAGCAAAGGGGGCCTCAGCAGTAAAAAGAGTTTTTGACAAAGGAGAACCATTTTTACCTGATGATATAGAGACGAATACCATTGCTGATAGTATAAGTGTTGGAAAACCACGAGATGTGATAAAAGCATGTAAATATGTAAAAGCAAGTGGAGGATATTTTATTTCTGTTTCTGATGAAGAAATATTAAGTGCAATATATGAATTATCCTTAAAAACAGGAATATTTGGTGAACCTGCAGGTGCAACATCGTATGCAGGGCTAAAGAAAATTGCTAAAAAACTCGGTAAAGAAGCTAAAGTAGCAATTGTTATTACTGGAAATGGATTAAAAGATATAAAAGCAATAGAAAAATTTGTTAAATTAAGAAAAATAAAACCAGACTTAAAAGCAGTTAGAGAGGTGATTGAAGAATATGAAAATTAAATTCAAATTAAATGGAAAAAATGTTGAATATGATGTTCAAGAATATAAAAGAGCTCTTGATTTTTTGCGTGATGATATGAGAATGACTTCTGTAAAGGAAGGATGTGGAGAAGGTGAATGTGGTGCTTGTACCATAATCTTAAATGGAAAAAATGTAAATTCATGTATGGTTTTAGCTGTTGAATTGGATGGTCAGGAAGTATGGACTTTAGAAGGTTTAAATGAAAAAGGAGAAACCTATATTCAGGAATCATATGTGGAAAAAGGAGCTATTCAATGTGGGTTCTGTACCCCTGGATTTATAATGTCAACAAAGGTATTATTAGATAATAATCCGAATCCATCTGATGAAGATATAAAAAATGGGTTAGAAGGGAATTTATGTAGATGCACAGGATATACCAAAATTATAGAAGCTGTGAAATTAGCTGCTACAAAACGAGGTGATAATAATGAAATTTAAATATTTTAAACCTCATACAATAGATGAAATTAGTGAATTAAAATCAAAATACGATGCCAAATTATTATCAGGTGGAACAGATTTAATGGTAAAAATGAGAGCTAAGGTATGTAAGCCAGAAATTATTATAGATACAAAAGGTTTAGAAAAAAAAGAAATAGAATTTAAAGATGGGAAAGTTGTTATCCCAATAAATACTACATATAGTGATTTAACAGAAAATAAAGAATTTATCAAGAAGTATCCTATGATAGTTGAAATAATAAATAAAATAGGTTCCCCACAAATCAGGAATAGAGCTACGCCTATCGGTAATATTGCAAATGCCTCACCGGCTGGAGATTTTCTTCTTGCAGCATATTTATTTAGAGGATATGCTGAAATAAAACCATCCAATAAAAAAATAAAAATTTCTAAATTGGTAACAGGACCTGGAAAAATAGCTCTAAAACCAGAAGAATTTATAAATTCAATTGAACTTAGAGATAGAAGCGAATATAAATATTATTATGAAAAAGTTGGAAAAAGAAATGCCATGAATATTTCAGTAATTAGTATAGGTGTACTGTTAAAACTTGATAATGGTATTATAGATGACATAAAAATTGCCTATGGTTCAGTTGGACCAACAGTAATGAGATTTAAAGATGTAGAAAAAGAAATGATCGGAAAGTCTTTTTCAAAAGAGACATTTGAAAGATTTGGAGAAATATATATGAAAAATATAAATCCTATAACAGATGTAAGAGCTACTGCGGAATATAGAAAAAAAATGGTGAAAAATTTATTAGTTAAAGCTTATTATAATTTTAATAGGGAAGGGTGATAGGTGTGATTGAAATTAAAGAATATTATAGGGCCAAAAGTGTTGAAGAAGCTTATGAGAAATTGATGAATGTTGAAGGGGCAGAAATTATTGGAAGCGGAGCTTTTATGAGGCTTTCATCAAGAAAAATTAATCTTGCAATTGATCTGCAAGAGGCAGGATTAAATTATGTAAAGATAGAAAATAATGAAATAAGAATAGGTGGTGCAACAACATTAGGTGAAATTGAAAAAAATGAAATAATAAAAGAATCTTTTAATGGAGAATTGGTTAAAGCATTACAGGCAATATGGTCTGTTCAATTAAGAAATATAGCAACTATAGGTGGAACGGTATTTCCAAGATTAGGTTTTTCTGATTTGATTACAGTGTTATTAGCTTTAAATACAGATATAGTTTTATATAATAATGGAAGAATGCCATTAGAAGTTTTTTTAGAAGAAAAAATAAGAAAAGACATTATAGTAGAACTGATAATAAAAAAAGAAAATAGAAAATTGTCATTTCAATATATGAGAAATTCTTTTTATGATTTTTCAATATTAAATGCAGCTGTTTCGGTTGATGAAAATAAGGATTTTAGAATAGCAATTGGAGCAAGACCAGGTGTTGCTTCTTTAGCTAAAAAAGCTATGGGATATTTAAAAGAAAATGATGATATTGAAGAAGGAGCAAAAATTGCAGCAGAAGAAATGACGTATGGTTCTAATATTAAAGGTTCAAAAGAATATAGAGAAATGATTGCACCTGTTCTTGTAAGAAGAGGGTTAGAGGAGGTTTTAAAATGAAAATAGCATTAACAATAAATAATGTAAAAAAAGAAGTAGAAATATCCCCTTCAGAATTTCTTCTTGACGTTTTAAGAAGGCTTGATTATATGAGTGTAAAAAAAGGTTGTGATACAGGGACATGTGGTGTGTGTACAGTTCTGATGGATGGGAAACCCGTTTTGTCCTGCTCCGTTTTAGCAGCTTCAGCTGATGGACATGAAATAACAACAATTGAAGGGCTGTCAGAAGATCCGGAATTTAAAGCAATTTCAAACGCTTTACTTGAAGAAGGTGCAGATCAATGTGGTTTTTGTAGTCCGGGATTGATCTTGAATGTATATGCAATGAAAAAAGAATTAAAAAATCCAAGTGAAGAAGATATGAAAAAATATTTAGTTGGGAATTTGTGTAGATGTACAGGTTATGTTCCACAAATGAGAGCTATAAAAAAGTATTTTGAGGTGAAAGCATGAAAGAAGTAAAGAGTTCAATAAAAAAAGTTGATGGATATGGTTTAGTTAGTGGAAAACCGGTATATACAGATGACTTAGCACCTAAAAATTCATTGGTAGTAAAGATTTTGAGAAGTCCTCATGCATTTGCAAAAATAAAAAATATAGATACAACAAAAGCAGAACAATTAGATGGGGTAGAATGTATATTAACTTATAAAAATGTTCCTCGAAATATTTTCACAAGAGCAGGGCAGGGATATCCAGAACCATCTCCATATGATAAATATATTTTAGATGAATATGTTAGATATGTTGGTGATGAAGTAGCAGTTGTTGCTGCACGAGATGAATATACTGCTGAAAAAGCATTAGAGTTATTGGAGGTAGAATACGAAATTTTAGAACCTGTACTTGATTTTGAAAAAAGTAAAGGTTCTAAGTCAATTATTCATCCAGAAAAAGATTATCAAAGCGAAAGCTTTGTGAGTTCAGATCCTAAAAATAATATAGCAGCAACATATGAAATGAGTATAGGGGATATTGAAAAGGAAATAGAAAATTCAGATGTAGTTGTAAAGGATAGATTTTATACACAGGCTCAAGCACATGTTATGATGGAACCACATGCAGCTTATTCATATATGGATATGCAGGGGAGATTAGTTGTAGTTACTTCAACACAAGTTCCCTTTCATGTAAGAAGAATTTTAGCCAGAGCATTAGGATTGCCTATAAAAAAGATAAGGGTAATTAAACCTCGTGTTGGTGGTGGTTTTGGCGGTAAACAGGCTATCCATGGTGAGCCATATGTAGCATTAGTTACTTTAAAAACGGGTAAACCGGCAAAAGTTTATTATACAAGAAAAGAAGTTTTTGAATCTACTTATACAAGACATCCTATGCGATTCGACGTAACTATAGGAGCAGATAAAGATGGAAGAATAAAAGTTATAGATGTTAGAGGGTTGTCCGATACTGGAGCATATGGAGAACATGCTTTAACAACGTTCATGGTTGCTGGTTCTAAAGTATTACCAATGTATAATAAAGTAAAAGCCGTTAGATTTGGTGGAGATGTAGTATATACTAATCATCCTCCAGCAGGAGCATTTAGAGGATATGGAGCAATTCAAGCAAATTTTGCAATTGAATCCGCAATGGATATGTTAGCTTATAAATTGAATATGGATCCTGTAAAATTAAGAGAGATAAATATGATTAGGGAAAATGAGACATCTCCTATCTTCAAGATTATGGGTGAAGGTAGAGAAGGTGTAGATATGATAGTTAGAAGTTGTAAATTAGATGAATGTGTAGAAAAAGGTGCTAAAAAAATAGATTGGGAAAATAAATTTAAAACTAAAAAAGAAGGTAAAAAAGTTAAAGGTGTTGGAATGGCAATTGCTATGCAGGGTTCTGGTATTGCAAAAATAGATATGGGTGCAGCAACATTAAAATTAAATGAAGATGGCTCTTTTAATTTGTTAATAGGGGCTACTGATATAGGAACAGGAAGTGACACAATACTATCTCAAATAGCTGCAGAAGTTTTAAATGTTCCAACAGAAAATATAATACCGTACTCTTCAGATACAGATGTAACACCATTTGATGTAGGGGCATATGCATCATCTACAACATATGTATCAGGAAATGCAGTAAGAAAAGCAGCAGAAAAAATGAAAGAGGAAATAATAAAAGCAGGAGCAGAATATTTTGAGGTTCCAGTAGAAGAAGTTGAGTTTGATGGAAAGGAAATAAAAACAAAGGATAATAAAATTACTTTACAAAAATTGGCAGAAATTTTGTATTATAATGAAAATCAAAAACAATTAAGTGCTACGGGTTCTTATGTTGGTGAAGAATCACCACCGCCATTTATGGCTGGATATGCTGAAGTAGAAGTAGATATAGAAACAGGTAAAATAGATTTGTTAAATTATGTAGCTGTTGTTGATTGTGGGACTCCAATTAATCCAAATCTTGCAAAAGTTCAGGTTGAAGGTGGTCTTGCACAGGGAATAGGTATGGCAATGTATGAAGAAGTAAAATATGATAAGAATGGACGTTTATTAACAAATAATCTTTTAAACTATAAAATTCCATCAAGGGTTGATATTAAAAATCTTGAAGTTGAATTGGTTGATAGCTATGAACCAACAGGTCCGTTTGGTGCAAAAAGTGTAGGAGAAATTGGAATTGATACACCTCCAGCAGCAATTGCAAATGCGATTTATAACGCTGTGGGAGTTAGAATAAAAGATTTACCAATAACTCCAGAAAAAGTATTAAAAGCATTAAAAAATAAATAAAATAAAACTACGAGGCCATATTGGCCTCGTCGATTTTTGGAAAGTTTAAGGTATAAAGTAACTAAAAATACAAAAAAAACTTATTTCTGTAATATTTAATTAATATATCTAAGATATAATAATTTCGAAATCCCCATCCCCCGATTCCATATAGATATATGGCATCATAAAAGCTCCAGAGCAATCTGGAGCTTTTATTTTATAATTCAATATTATTTCTATTTTCTTCTGTTACTTCAATCACAGGTAAATCATTTAAAAAATAATATCGTTCGTGAAAAAACAATCTTATAATTCCTATAAAGTTATTTGATTCTTCTATTAACCTTTTTATTTCATTTAAAAATGGGATATGCTTTTCTTCTAAATATCCGATTTCATCGATAACAAAAAACTCTGGAAATTTAATCTTCTTTAATTCATTAACAAGAGTATTAAAACCTTCTTCATTTATTTGCATGCCATAATTAGATTTCTTTCCTATAATATATTTTTTGTCAGAATTTAATAACCAGGCATACACATTTTCACCAATTTTTTTGGTAAAAACGCCATTTTTTATATTATATTTTTTCATGGCTTTTTTTAATATTGTTGATTTGCCAATACCCATTTTTCCAGTTAAAAGTATCTTCATTATAAAATTTCCCCTAAACTATAAAACTCAGTATAGCAGCTATTATAGTATAATATCCGAAATATTTCAATTTTCCATTTATAACAGTCTTTTTTAATATAAACAATCCTAAAACGCCGAAAATAAATGTAAATATTCCAGAATAAATAACAGGTGCAGTAAAATTAACTTTATGTATTTCAAGCATTCCAGCCCCAAATGTTACGGGTAAACTCATTAAAAAGGAATATTTTAATGCAGCTTCTTTTTTTGTGTTCATAAGTAAAGCGCCGAATAGTGTAAAACCACTTCTTGAAATTCCAGGGAAAATAGAAGCAGCCTGAAATAACCCTATTATTATTGCGTCAATATATGTAATATCCATTAATTCTTTTTTTCCATTAAATCTGTCTGATAAAATCATAGCTATTGAAGTGAATAAGAAAAATACACCTACTAATTTTAGTGATGAAAAAGCTTCACTAATTTGATTTTCAAACATTAATCCAATAAAAGCTGCAGGAATAGAAGATACTATAATTTTTAAAGCTAAGTTCCATGCATCTTTTTTACCAGTAAACATTCCTTTTAAAATAAACCATACTTCCTTATACACGAACAATAAAACAGCAAAAAATGTCATTAAATGAAGAAAAGCAAAGAACGAAACATTTGGATCAAAATTAATTAATTTAGAAAATAAAGCTAAATGGCCAGAACTTGAAACTGGTAGGAATTCTGTTAAACCCTGAATAATTCCTAATAAAATTTCCTGCATTATTAAAACACCACCTTTAACTAAAAGTATAATAAAAATATTATAAATGCTATATTGGAAAAAAGTAATATAAGCCAAAAATTAATGACAATAGTAGAATAAGAATAGAGCCATAGAAATGCACCTACTCTATCAATAAAATTAAAATTTGGTGAATCTAGTTTAACTAATTCATATGAAACATTATTATTATTTACATGAACTTTTATATAATGGTAAAAATCATGTTTTGGATTTTTACCAACTAATTCTGCACCAGCACCACCAGTAACAGTATAAGGAACATTATCCCATTTCCCTACATAATAACCATGAATGTGTCCAAAAAACACTTGAGTTATATTGTAATTATTTAAAAGATCTAACAATTCTTTAGCATTGGATAAATTTTTTAATGAATGCCCAGGTTGATGATTAATATCATTTCGTGGATCATATATAGGAACATGCATAAAAACGAAAGTATATTTATAATTTTTAGATTTTTCCAGTTCATCTTTTAACCAATTCATTTGCCAAGGGTCTAATTCTTCTTCATTTGAATTATTTAACATAATAAAATAGGAGTTTTTTAAATGGAATGAATAATATAATGGTCCAAATATTTCTAAATATCTACCTACTCCATCATCTGCAACATCGTGATTACCAACTACAGGTAACATGGGTTTATTTAATTTTTTAACTTGTTTTAAGAAGAAATCATATTTTATAGGGTTACCATCAAAAACCATATCTCCAGTATTTATTACAAAACGGATAGAATTATCTCTGTTTATTTGCTTAATTATTTTATCAAAAGTGGATATAGAGTTTTTGTTATCTCCAAGAACAACAAAAGTATAATCATCAGAAGTTACATTATTTTTTACTAAATTTGTATTTTGGAATATCAGATTTTCATTTTTATCTTGTATAAATGGATATGAGACCTTAAAAATTGAAATTATTCCTAAAATAAATGCAAAGATAATACTTATAATTTTAGTATAATTCATAATTATACTCCTTTAATTAAATTTTAATTATTTAGTATTTTTTCGAAATATCTTGATAAAAAAATGCCAATTATAAAAAATACGTAAGTCAACCATTTAGAAGTTATTGGAAAAATAATAACCATTCCTGCTATTGTTAATCCTATTAGAAATGACATAACTTGATCATGAAAAACTTCCATAAAATGTTCTAATATTTTAATTATAAAAATTAAACCAATAAAAATACCTATTCCAATAGGAATAATGATGTTGAAATTGAATTTTGAAATAGATTCTATAACGGGTTTATAAAGCCCCATTATTAAAAGCATAGATGAACCACTTACACCTGGTAATACCATAACAGAAACAGCTATAATTCCTCCGAAAATTAAATACCAGAAATTAATATTTCCTGAAGAATTTTCAATATTTTTTATGTAAGACAAAAACGCAAAAGCTATTATAAAAGTTGAAATAGTTATAAGAAAATTATACTTTCTTTTAATATCTACACGTTTTAATAAATAAAGTAAACCTCCTATAATTAATCCTGTAAAAATACCATATGAATATTCAGGGTATTTATTAAATATAAATGATAAAATTTTGGATAGTAATAATATAGAAATCATCATTCCTGTAAGTAAAGAAATTATTATTTTTAATGATTTTTTTGTCCATTTTAAAGAAATAATATCGGATGCAGATTTTAAAATTATTTCATATCTTCCAGAGATGGCTGCTATTGTACCTCCACTAATTCCTGGGAGTAACTCAGCAATTCCCATTATTAATCCAAGTATAAAATCTTTCAACAAATCACACCTCCAGTTTAAATAATGAATTTTTAATTAATGCTTTCTTTTGAAAAATTTCTTAGCGAGAGAAAAATAGGAGAATCCAAACTTTTTAAGATATAATTTTAAAAGAATTAAAGTTGAAATTAAAAGTAATATAAACCAAAAATTAATAACAATAGTGGAGTATAAATATATCCATAAAAAAGCACCTACTCTATCAATGAAATTAAAATCTGGTGAATCCAATTTAATTAACTCATATGAAACATTATTATTATTTACATGAACTTTTATATAATGGTAAAAATCATGTTTTGGATTTTTACCAACTAATTCTGCACCAGCACCACCAGTAACAGTATAAGGAACATTATCCCATTTCCCTACATAATAACCATGAATGTGTCCAAAAAACACTTGAGTTATATTGTAATTATTTAAAAGATCTAACAATTCTTTAGCATTGGATAAATTTTTTAATGAATGCCCAGGTTGATGATTAATATCATTTCGTGGATCATATATAGGAACATGCATAAAAACGAAAGTATATTTATAATTTTTAGATTTTTCCAGTTCATCTTTTAACCAATTCATTTGCCAAGGGTCTAATTCTTCTTCATTTGAATTATTTAACATAATAAAATAGGAGTTTTTTAAATGAAATGAATAATATAACGGCCCAAATATTTTTAAATATCTATCAACTCCACCATCTGCGACGTCATGATTTCCAACTACAGGTAACATAGGTTTATTTAATTTTTTAACTTGTTTTAAGAAGAAATCATATTTTATAGGATTGCCATCAAAAACCATATCACCAGTATTTATTACAAATTTGACAGAATTATCATTATTTATTTGTTGAATAATTTTATTAAAGGTAGATATAGAGTTTTTGTTATCTCCAAGAACAACAAAAGTATAATCATCAGAAGTTACATTATTTTTTGCTAAATTTGTATTTTGAAATATCAGATTTTCATCTCTATCTTGTATAAATGGATATGAAACTTTAAAAATTGAAATTATTCCAATAAACATAATAAATATTATTAATAATTTTTGATTAATAAATTTCATAAAATTCCCCCTCTAAATAAAATTTTTTATAATTTTTCTTATTATAACAAATAAATTTTAAAATTAGAAAAATTAAAAATGAGAATTTTCTCAGAATAGAATAATATGTTTTTAACAAGAAAACTATATAATCTTTAAATAGAGAAATAAGTGTTTAGGAGGATTATAAATGAAAAACATATTGATAATAGAAGATGATAGAGCTATAGTTAGAGTATTAGAATTAGAATTACTACATGAGGGGTATACATTTGATGTAGCTTTTGATGGTAAAAAAGGGCTTGAGATGTTTGAAGAAAATAATTATGAAATTATATTACTTGATTTAATGTTGCCAAAAATTAATGGTCTAGAAATATGTAGAAAAATCAGATTAATATCTGATATCCCTATAATAATGTTAACTGCAAAAAGAGATATAATGGATAAGGTCATTGGATTAGATATGGGAGCTGATGATTATGTTACAAAACCATTTGAGATGGAAGAATTGCTAGCAAGAATTAGAGCGGCGATTAGAAGAAGAAGAAATATGGGGAAAAAAGATTTAGAAATAAAAATAGGGGATTTAACTATTAATTTTATAAAAAGACAGGTAATTAAAAAGGGAGAAATTATTGAACTTACCAAAAAAGAATACGAATTACTTGAATATTTAGTTAAAAATAAAGGAAGGGTTCTAACAAGGGAACAAATAATAGAAAAAATATGGGGTTACGATTTTTTTGGAGAACCAAATATATTGGATGTTTACATTAGATATCTTAGAAAAAAAATCGATTACCCATATGGTACAAAATTAATAAAAACAATTCGTGGTGTTGGTTATAAAATAGAGGAGTGATAGAATGAAACTTCAAAAATTTAAAACAATATCATTTAAATTAGCAATTATATATGCAGTTTTGTTTATAATAACTTTAATAATTGTGAGTGGGACAACATATTTTAGTACTAAATACTATATTTATTATAAGGTATCACAAGAAATAAAGAATTTGGAACACAAACTAAAAGAGTATATTTTAAAAGATAGTAATTTTTATAATCAAAATTTAATTGATCTTTTTGGAATTAATCAAAATATAGACTTATATATAGTAAAAAATGGGAAATTGATATATAAGTCTAATGAAAAAAAAGATTCTTATAAAGAAAATAAAAATATATTTAAAACTTTGGTAGAAAATAGTGAAGAAGGTAATTTGATTTATTTTAATAGTAGTTTTTTAGATTTTAATAATAATTCTTATGATATTCAAATTGTTAAAGATTTTGATAATGAAAATAATTTTTTAAAAGCTCTATTTTGGATATTAATAATAATAAATTTAATAGCTTTTTTTATATCAATGTTTTTGGGATTTCTTATGAGTAAAAAAGTTCTTAAACCTATTGATAATATAATTGAACAAGCAAATAAAATAACAATCAATGATTTATCAAAGAGAATAAAAATCAAAGGACCAGATGATGAGATAAAAAGACTTTCTGAAACATTTAATTCCTTTATTAGTAGAATAGAAGAGGGGTATAAAAAACAAAAAAGATTTGTTATGGATGCATCACATGAACTAACAACACCCCTGGCTGTTGTTAAAGGTTATATAGATATTTTAAGTAGGTGGGGAAAGAAAGACCCTCAAGTTTTGGATGAAAGTATTAATTCTATTAAAAGAGAATTAGATAATGTTTCTAAGCTAATAGATACATTATTATATTTAGCAAATAGTGATGATAATAACATAAAAATTGAAAAAAGTAATTTCTATATAAAAAGTTTAGTAAACGAAATTATAAAAGAAATTGAAATAATTAAGAATAAAAAAATAATAATAAAAAATGAAATTTCTGAAAATATCTTAATAAATGCAGATAAAAGGCTTATAAAACAAATGATAAGAGGATTAATAGATAATAGTATAAAATATTCTAAGGATATTTGTATAATAAATATTAAAGGCAAATATATAAATGGGGAAAAAATAGAATTAATAATAGAAGATAACGGAATAGGGATTTCTAAAGATGATATACCTTTTATTTTTGAACGTTTTTATAGAGCCGATAAATCAAGATCTAGAGAAATTGGAGGATTTGGATTAGGATTATCAATTATTAAGCAGATTGTTGAAATTCATGGTGGAATAATTTATGCAGATAGTGAGTTGGGAAAAGGAACAAAAATGATAATAGTTTTCCCCACAAAACAAAACTGATAAAATTCTCATATTTTTTTAAGCATATTCTCATATTCATATTATAGTATCTAGTTGTAGGAAGTTTGGGAGGTGAGAATATGCGATAAGCTAAAAAATAAATAAAAAAACAAAATACAAAAAACAAAAGGAGGGATTTTATGAGATCAAAATTAATTATTGTAAGTATGATAGCAGCTTTAATTATTTTAAGTACGGTTTCTATTTTTGCAACAAATAAAAATATTTTACCAAGTCAAAAATCTACCACTGTTGAACAATCAAAAAATATGAAAGATTCAGACGAAGAAAAAAATGATGATAATTTGATCAATGTGAAAGTAAAATTGACAAAAGATGAAGCAAAAAGCGTAGCGTTAAATTATATTAATGGAAGTATAACTGATATACAGCTTGAAGATGAGAATGGTAATATAGTGTATGGAGTATTAATAAATGATGGTCAAAAAATTCATGATGTAAAAATTGATGCTAATAATGGTAAAATATTAAAAGATGAATTAGATAATGATTTAGAAAATGATTCAGAAAAAGACAATGAGGAAAAAGACTAAAATCATATTAAATGAATAGTTGTTAAAAAAGTATAAATAAAAAGTGGAGTGCATTTAAATAAATGTGCTCCACTTTTTATTTTTTATGATATAATGTTATGTTAAATTAAAACAATTTTAGGAGGGATTTAGTATGAAAAAAAATATCCTTGTATTAGTTACTTTGTTTATGATTATTATAGCCTTTTCATCTAATAATGTTATTAGTATCTCAGATGCGAGACAATTAAAAGATTTGCAAACAGTGACTGTTAGAGGAATAGTTACTGTTGAGCCTGGACCATATGATGTTAACATAATCATAATTCAAGATAAAACAGGAGGAATAAATCTATATTATAGAGGAGGACAATTTGAGAATGTCAATAGAGGCGATTTGGTGGAAGCAAGAGGATATATTTGGACACATAGAAATAATACAGAATTGGTTTTAGAAAGTGATAATAAATCTCATTATTATAAGATAATATCGAGAAATAATCCTTTACCAAACCCTATAAAAATAAAAACTAAAGATATAAATAAAGAAGAATATGAAGGGATGTTTTTAGAAACTGAGGGTAAAATAGTAAAAATAGATAAATACGATGTGAGAAAAATATTTATAGATGATGGAAGCGGAAAAGGGATGGTATTTATTCGTGAAAATACAGGAATAAATCCAGCATTATTTAAAACAGGAATAAATATGAAAGTTGTAGGGGTTTTAGGTCAATATATGTCAGCATATGAACTTTGGCCAAGAGATATGAAAGATATAGTTGTCGATGACGTGTTTCCTCCAGAAGTGAAAACATATGCAATAAGAGATAATTCAATTTATATAGAATTTAATGAACCATTAAATGAAAAAAGTATTATAGCTAATAAATCTATTAGAATATTAAAAGGTAACATAAAAAATGTAGAATTATTGAGAAATAATACAATTATAAAAATCGATTTAGAAACAATACCAGAAAATTTCAAATTAGTTTTAAGAGCTATTTCTGATAAAAAAGGAAATAAAACAAGTATGAAAATTATTCCAGTGAATAAAGAAAAAGACAGCTATAGTAATAAAGTATTATTTGACAATTATCATGGGCAAACTGCTGGAAATGCTGATTGGGTAATAAATGGAGCATATTCGGATTTTGCTGATGCAGTTAGAAATTTAGGATTAAGTGTTAATGAAATAAAAGAAAATTTAGATGAAAATATACTTCAGATGTATAAAATATTAGTTATTCCGGAACCCAATAAACCATTTAAGGAAGAAGAAATAGCTGCAATATTGAATTTTGTTAAAAATGGAGGATCATTATTCATAATTGCAGATCATGGAAATTCAGACAGGAATGGAAATGGTTGGGATTCACCAAGAATATTTAATACGTTTGTTGAAACCTTTGGGTTTAAATTTGTTGGAGATGATTTAGAAGAAGCACCTTTAAAATATGTATATAAAGATGAGATTACACAAGGAATTAAAAATATAGGAGTTTGGAATGGATCATCTATCAAAATACTAAATAAAAATGTGAAAGTATTAATTGCAAATTCAGAGAAAAAGCCATATATGATAGTGACTAATTATGGAAAAGGAAAAGTAGTTGCGATTGGGGATAGTTCTCCATTTGATGATGGAACTGGAGATACCAGTGATTTATTACATAATGGTTGGCAATGGGGAAATGATGCACAACTTGCAATAAATACAATTAAATATTTAATGAAATAATATATACTCCTGGGAATTCCCAGGAGTATATTATATAAAAACTTGTTTTAATTATTTTGTAACCATAAAAAACTTAATTGTTAACAATAATGTTTTATACTTAAAGTGGATTGTGATTTTTATAATTAATAACGGGGGTGATAGGATGAAGAAGCTGCTTATTATTTTATTGTTATTACCTGTGTTTGTTTATGCGTCAGTTTCAGTTAAATTAGATCAAACAAAAGTTGGTATGATGCAGACATTATTTAAGCCAATAGTATTATCTCAAAAACCTTCAGAAATTTTAGTATATCCAAACCTTGAAAAAATTCAATTTGGTAAAATTAATATTGGAAATAGCTATTTTAATGTAATTACAGGTATAAAAAATAATAAAAGAGTTATTATTGTAGATTCGAATAATAATAAAAATTTGACAGATGATTATACCGATAACTATATATTTGAAAGTATGGATAATAAAATATATGATTTTACAACAATTAATTATAACTTTGAAGGTCAAAATTATGAATATACGATTGTATTAGAGTACTTTTTAGATAAATTTGGATATTTTGGAATAACAAGAAAAGAGGATTATGTTAATATTAACGATAAAAGGTATAAAATGTTTATTGCAGATACAAATTCAGATGGTGTATATGATTTGGAAAATATAGTATTAGGTATAGATTTAAATTCAGATAACAAATATGAAAGTAATGAAATATTTAAAAAGTATATTAATATAAATGGAGAAAATTATGAAGTAGCAGAAGTTTCAAAAAATGGAGAAAAAATTATTTTTGATAAAACTAATGAAAATATAATTGGTAATGTTGGTTATGAATTTCCTGAAAATATAAATTTTGCAGATAAAAAAATAGAAATAAAAAATAATAAAAAGTGGGAAATAATACTGTTTGTACCATTGAATAAAGAATATAATAAGATATTTAGATATTTAAATGATAATGTTTCTGATAAATTAGAAGTTAAAATTTTACTCTTAGTAAATAAAGAAGAAAAAGATAATATAAAAGAAATTTTTGAAAAAGAATATTCTAATTTAGAAGTTACTTTAATTGAGGGAATAAATGAATATGAAATTATTCAAGAAAAAATGAAGTTATTTTATCCACATACAATAATTATATTAAATCCAGATAATAAAATGGTATATAAAACTAAAGCAGAAATTTTTGAAAAAGAACCAATATGGAAAATACAAATGCCAACTTTGGAAGAAGAATTTAACACTTTAAAAATATTTATAGAAAATATATTATATTAATATTCATTAATAAAGTGTCTGATTTTGATTTAAAAATCAGGCACTTTATTTTTTATAATAATTTTATTATTTCTTATATGGTATAATTAAAATGGAGGTGGAACTGATGAAAAAACTACCAATAGGGATACAGGATTATAAGGAAATAATAGAAGGAAATTACATATATGTGGATAAAACAAAATACATTTTTGATTTAATAGATAATGGAAAATATTATTTTTTATCTCGTCCAAGAAGATTTGGGAAGAGCTTAACAATATCGACATTATATTACATATTCAATGGAGAAAAAGAATTATTTAAAGATACATACATATATGACAAATGGGAATTCAAAGAATATCCAATAATAAGATTAAACGTTCTATTAGCAGCAACAGATAATGAAGAAAGATTTAAAAAGAGTTTGACAAAATTAATAAAACAAGAAGGTCAAAGGAATAATGTAGAAATAATAGAAGAAGATTATAAATTTGCATTTGATGAATTAATAATAAAACTTTCCAAAAAAGGAAAAGTAGTAATATTAGTAGATGAATATGAAAAACCGATATTAGATAATATAAATAACAAAGAAAAAGCAGAAAGATATAGAGAAATACTAAGAGATTTCTATGTAACAATTAAATCCAGGGATGAATATATAAAATTCGTTTTTCTAACTGGAATAACAAAATTCACAAAAACAGGAGTATTTTCAGCATTGAATAATTTAAATGATATATCATTAGATAATGATTATTCACAAATGTTGGGATACACACAAGAAGAACTGGAAAGTTATTTTGCTGAATACATAAAAGAAACTGCAGAAAAATTAAAAATAACAGAAAAAGAACTATTACAGGAAATGAAAAAATATTATAATGGGTTCTCATTTGATGGGGAACACTTTGTATATAATCCATTTTCAATATTAAAATTCTTCCAAAAAAAAGAATTTCAAAATTATTGGTTTGAAAGTGGGTCACCATCATTTATATATGAATATATAAAAGGTAAAAAAGTAACCTATGAAGAATTAACAAAATATCCAGTAAGTGCAATGGATTTCTCAACAAGAGAAATAGAAGATGCAAAAGCAAACATATTCTTCGCACAGGCTGGTTATTTAACATTTAAAGGAATAAAAAGATATGGACTAAGAAAAAAATACATATTAGACTATCCAAACATAGAAGTAAAAAATAGCTTTTCAGAATTAATATTAGAAGCAAATTATGGATTAGAAGAAATAGAAGAAATAGAAAATAAAATATATGAAAAAATAGAAGCAAATGAAATAGAAGAAATAAAAAGGATAATAAGTGCGATACCGTATAACTTACACCAAAAAAGAGAAAGTTATTATCACTCATTAATATATACAATATTAGCATCAGCAGGATTGAATGTAACAGCAGAAGAATTAACAAATCTTGGAAGAAGTGACTTAGTATTAGAACATAATGATAAAATATATTTATTTGAAATAAAATTAGATAAAAGTGCAAAAGAAGCAATAAAGCAAATAAAAGAAAAGAAATATTATGAAAAATACATAAGTGAAGGTAAAGAAATATACATAATAGGAATAAATATAAACTCAGAAAAAAGGGATATTGAAGATTATATTATAGAAAAAATATAATTATTAATAAAACTAAAATCTCCCTGAAAAGAGGATTTTAGTTTTTAGACAAAGTATAAAATAAAATAATATTCGCGTCTAAAGTGGAATTAAAATAAAACTTATTTAAACAAATGATTGCTAATCTGAAAAAATTAATCATTCTTAGATTCCTTTCAGAGGTAGCATGTAAAATTTTGTGTAAATGCCTCTTCTTGGATGGTAATAAATTAATTAAATTGGATTATTATTCTTAAATTATTTTCATATGAATTATCGTCTATATTGTAATATGCTTTAGTAGTAATTTTCAGAAGTTTTTGATGTGATTTTTGGGAATAAACACTCTTTTGCAATTTTAACTGCAAGATTTAACATTATTAAATTGAGAATATATTTTTAGTGTTAGTTTTTAGCATTTAGTTTTATGTATTATTGATTATTTCAGGTTTTTGAATTTAGTTGTATTAAGAATTATAGACGTATTTTGTTATTCTTTCTTTAAAAAAGATGGATAGTTCGTTTAGGACTTTACTCCAGTTTCTATATCGAGCTGTCCATCTTTTTGTTGCATCTATTGTTGCTAAATATAATATTTTTAATAATGCATCATCATTTGGAAATGAAGTTTTATTTTTAGTCACTTTTCTATATTGTCTATTCAATGATTCTATTACATTTGTTGTGTACATTATTTTTCTTACATCATCACCATAATCAAAATATGGCGATATTGTTTCCCAGTGTTTTTCCCAACTTTCTAATGCTAATTTGTATTTTGTCCATTTATTTTCTTTTAAATCCTGTAGATTTGAATAAGCTATATCTTTATTCGGTGCTTTATATACTTTTTTTAAATCATTTACAAGTTCCTTTCTATCTTTGTAATTAACATATTTTAATGTATTTCTTATTTGATGTATTATACATCTTTGTACTACAGTATCAGGAAATGCAGCTTTAATTGCTTGTGGAAATCCAGTTAATCCATCTACTGAAGCTATTAATATATCCTTAACTCCTCTATTTTTTAAATCATTCAATACTCTTAACCAAAATTTTGATGATTCAATTTCCCCTATGTATATACCAAGGACTTCTTTAAATCCATCAATATTTACTCCTATTACAACATATGCAGTCTTTTTAATTATTTCACCATCATCTTTTACTTTAAATACTATTCCATCCATGAAAACAAAAGTATATATCTCTTCTAATGGTCTGCTTTGCCACTCTCTAATTTCGGGTAATATCTTATTAGTTATTTTACTTATCATTTCAGCTGATAATTCTACTCCATATATATCTTCTACATTCTTAGCTATATCTTTCGTACTTAATCCTAAACCATACATTCCTATTATTCTACCTTCAATATCTGAAATATCTCTTTTATATTTTGGTATTATTTTCGGTTCATATTCCCCTTTTCTATCTCTGGGTATTTTTAATTCCATCTCACCCATACTTGATCTTACCTTTTTTGAGCTGTATCCATTTCTAGAATTATCTGTTTCTTTATTTTCTTTATCGTATTTCTCATACCCTAACTCATCTTCTAATTCAGCTTCTAACATTTCTTGTATTATTGGTCCCATCAATTCTTTAATCTTATCATATACATCTTTCATTGTATTTACTTCAGGATCCCTTGCTATTAACTTTGCTAACTTTTCAATGTTACTTTCTTCTTTTTTCTTTCTCTTTGCCATTTTAAAAACCCCCTTCTTGGTTTTATTTTACCATACCAAGAAGAGGGTTCTATTTTTTATTTACACAAAATTTTTTATGGTCTCCTTTCAGAACCGCATCCATGTTCGGCTTCAATCAAAATTATATCTATGTGATTTTGGAAACCTCTATTCATAGTTAAAAAAATCACTAAAAAGGTATACCAGTGCAAGAGGATAGATAGCAATTTTATGTTCTTTAATAAAATTAATAGCTCCTCAAAATTTGAGGAGCTATTCTGTATATCCTATTTTCCAATATTCGACAAGTCTATTTGGTATTTTATCTGTAAAGTCTGGAAGTTTTTGCCTCATATAAAATGAATTACCATAATAAGGTTTGGCAGTACCAGTTAATTGTTTTACAATATATAATTCATCCTTAGCTCTTGTTACTGCAACATAAAAAAGCCTTTCTTCTTCGTCTAATTTCTTTTCTTTTAAAGCCATGCCATTAGGAAAATCACCAGGGTTTACTGAAATTATTATTACAACTTTCCATTCAAGCCCTTTTGCACCATGAACAGTGGTTAAAGTTATTTTTTCAGTTTTTCTATCCTTTTCTGCACCTTGTATTTCAATGTTTTCACTTAAGGCTAATTCTTCAAGGAATTTATCAAGAGTTTCATATCTTGAGGCGATTTCTGATAATCTTTCAACATCTAATTTCCTTGAATAAGCATCTTTAAAATTTAATTCAAGATATTCTCTATAAAATTCTAAATAAATATAATCTATTAAATCTTGTGGGTTTTCTGTTTCGTTTTCATATAGGTATAATATAATGTCTTTTAATTTAGGGTATTTCTTTAAATTAATATGTTCAAAAGCATCATATGGTGTAGTATACTCCATTAAATTCGCATAAAATTCATTTGTGATTTTTACCATTGTTTTTTGACCAATTCCAGGAAATAATTTTAATACTCTTGACCAAGATATATTATCAAAAGGGTTGTTTATTATTTTCAAAAATGCCATAATATCTTTAATATGTCTTGTTTCTATAAATCTTTTTCCAGATAATAATTTGTAGGATATTTTATTTGCATCAAGTTTTTGTTGTAATGTCATAGATAAACTGTGAGAACGATATAATATAGCAATATCTTCTGGTGAAATGCCTTCATCGAATTTATTTTCTATTAATTGAACAACAAATTCTGCCTGTTCTAATTCATCATATGTTTTTACAATTTTTGGCTTAAAATTATAAGATGATCTAAAAGGTTTTAGTTTTTTTGGTATAGAATGTGTAGGAATTAAATAGTTTTCAAGTTCAACTATTTCAGGAACACTTCTATAGTTTGTTTGAATTTTAAATAATTTTACATCTTCGTGATTTTGAAAATCTTCAACATTTTCAAATCTTGATCCTCTAAATGAATATATACTTTGAGAATCATCACCAACTACAATTAGATTTTTATGAACACTGGATAAAAATTCAACTATTCTCAATTGAACCAAACTGGTATCCTGAAATTCATCAACCAATACCCATTTATATTTTGAAGAAATATGATTTCTAATATCTTCATTATTTTCTAAAAGACGTAATGTGTTTACTAACATATCATCATAATCCATAGCATTTATTTTCTGTTTTAATTCTAAATAATTCATATAAATTTTTTCTATATCATCTTCATAATCTATTAAATATGGAGCTATATCTAAAATAGCTTCTCTTAATGATTTTATGGTATTAGCAGCATATCCCACAATTTTTAGAATAACACCTTCATTTGGTATTTGTTTAGCCTCTTCTTTAGTTAAATTGCCTTTATATTCATTTTTAGCAATCCTCATTAAATCTTTGGCATCTTCGGAATCAAGAATAGAAAAATTATTTTCATAACCAAGGATTTTAGCATATCGCCTTAAAAGCATATTACACACGTGATGGAATGTTCCTGCGGTTAATGAAGAAGTGTCTATGTTAGTAACGTTTTTAACCCTTTCTATCATTTCTTTAGCAGACGCTCTTGTAAAAGTAACAAGTAGAATATTTTCTGGTTTTATTCCTTGTGATAATAAATAAGCTATTTTATATGTAATGACCCGGGTTTTCCCTGAACCCGGGCCAGCTATTATAAGAGACCTTCCGGTAGAATTGGTAACTGCTTTTAACTGTTCTTCGTCAAGTTCTTCTTTGAAAAACTCTGGAATAACATATTCACTTTTTTTTATATTAAAAACTTTTTCTTCCATAATAATCCTCCGATTATAATTCTTTACCTAACATGGAACTTAATTCTTTTAATTGAGCGCTTCTGCTTGGATGTCTTAATTTTCTTAAAGCTTTTACTTCTATTTGTCTAATTCTTTCTCTGGTTACATTAAAATATTGTCCAACTTCTTCTAATGTTTTAACTTTTCCATCAAGAAGGCCATATCTCATTTTTAAAACCATAGCCTCTCTTGGTTGTAATGTATCTAATATCTTTTCTAATTCTTCTCTTAATAACATTTTCATAGCAACTTCAGAAGGTTTGTCTAATGAATCATCAGCTATAAAATCACCAATTGTAGAGTCATCTTCATCAGATGAACCAAGTGGTGAATCTGCAGAAATAGTTTCCCTTGCTGTGAGCAATATTTCATTTACTTTTTCTATAGGTTTTCCTGTTAATTCGGCTAATTTTTCAGGAGAAGGATATTCTCCATATTCTTGAAGATATTCCCTTATTATTTTATTGAATTTATTTATAGTTTCAACCATATGAACAGGAATTCTTATAGTTCTTGCCTGATCAGCAATAGCTCTTGTAATAGCCTGTCTTATCCACCATGTTGCATATGTACTAAATTTAAATCCTTTTTTATAATCAAATTTATTTACTGCTTTAATAAGACCTATATTGCCTTCTTGGATTAAATCAAGGAATGATAATCCCCTTCCAACATATTTTTTTGCGATAGATATAACTAATCTTAAATTAGCTCTTATTAATTCATCTCTTGCTTTTTTGTTGCCTTCATGAGCCCTTTTAGCTAACCTTTTTTCTCTTTGAGGAGTTAATAATTTTATTTTGCCAATTTCTTTTAAATAAACTTTTATAGGGTCTTTCAGAGACATGTTATCAAATACTTGTGTAACCCCATCTTCTAAATAGTCCATTAATTCAATTGTAGCAGCACCCTCGGATTCAATAATTTCTTCAATTTCGTGAATGCTTTCATCATCTAATTGAGAGCCATCATCAACCATTATTCCTTCTTTTTCTAATGCTTCATATACTTTTTCAATTAATTCAGTATCCAATTCAGAGGGTAAAGTTTTATCAATATCTTCATATGTTAATACCATATTATTCTTTTTTGCTTTTTTAACTAATTCTTTAATAATCTTTTCAAAAGGTTTTGGAGGTTTATAACTTTTTTTCTTTTTCTTTTTAACTTCAACAAATTCTTTAGATTTGTCAACATCACCAATTTCTAAATTGCCAATCTCTTCGATGGCTTTCATTAAATTTTTATCTGCCATTAAAAAACACCTCCTCGCTTTTTGAGGGTAGCGAGTATTTCAAAAATTTTTTTCATTATCTCTTTTTTTTCTTTTGGATCTACAGTAGAGTTTAATAATTTTCTAAGCTCTTTAATTTCTTTTTCTTTTCGAAATCTCTCCACTGATAATATTAGACTTGAAAATACCTTTTCTGGTTCTATATCATAATCAAAATTCCATGTCAATTTTATTAAATCAACCAGTTCTTCGCTACCATTTTCAAGGATATAAGATAAATCATATCCATTTTCTATAAAATCCAAAAATTCTTTTCCATAACTTTCAAAATCTTTTGATGAAAGTTTTTCCGTTATAATGTTTCTAAATCTTTTATGTTTAATCCATAACCATATAAGTTGTTTATCAAGCTCATTATATTTTTTTATTTTAGAAGATATAGTATTTTCTGTTTGAGATACATATGGGAGGATTTTTTTATTAAATTTTTTATACTTTAATATATTATCTATGGCTTTTTTTATATTGTTTTCGGGTTTTAAAAGAATCAATGATATTCTTTTAATAAATGTATCTAAGATTGCAGCATGTTTTGATTTTTGAAATTTTAAGTACCATTCAGCCATTTTTTCAAGATATTGTTCTATTCCAAACTCATCATTTAAATTATATTTATCTTTAAAATACTCAGGAATAAACTCATAGAATTTTGTAGAATTTTCTAAGGTGTTTAAAATTCCTTTCGAACCAGATTTTTTAATTAATTCATCTGGATCTTTGGAATTGTATTGTGCAATAGCTACTTGAAAACCATAGGATAATAAATAATCCAATGATTTTAATGTTGCGTTTTGTCCAGCAGAATCCATATCAAACATAGTAATAACTTTGTCTGTTAGTTTAATTAATTTTTTTGCATGATTTGAGGTGAATGCAGAACCAAGGATAGCTACTGTGTTTTCAAAACCATTAATATGCATGTTTATTGCATCGAAATAACCTTCAACTAAGATAGAATATTTTTCTCTTTTAATGATATTTTTTGATTTTTCATATAAAAATAATATATTAGATTTTTGGAAAAATTTATTTTCTGGACTATTTAAATATTTAGGATTTTCGTTATTTATAGTTCTTCCGGCAAAAGCAACAACTCTTCCAAAATCATCTTTTATTGGAATTATTATTCTATTAGAAAAAATTTCACTACCATTTTTTCTAATTATTCCTAATTCATTTCCGAGGGTTATAGGTAAATCAAAATCATCTAATATAGAAGATTTTAAAGAACCATTTGAAAATCCTAAATCAAATTTATCAGCATATTCTATAGTAATTCCTCTATTATTCAAATATTTCCAAGCGGGATGAGATTTTGATAAATTTAAAAGGATTTCTTTGTATTTTTTATGATAATTTTCAAATATCTGTAATTCTACAGGTAATTCTTTTTGTTTTAAATATTGAGAAATATTTACACCAGCTAATGATGCAGCTTTTTTTACAGCATCAATAAAGCTTAGTTGTTCATATTTTTGAATAAAACTAATAGGATCTCCATGAGCTCCGCAACCGAAACAATGAAATGTGTTAGTTGCAGGAAAAATAAAAAAAGAAGGAGTATCTTCTGGATGAAAAGGACATAAAGCAGTATAATTCTTTCCCGTTCTTTTTAAGGAAAGATAATTCCCAACTATATCTTTGATATTTAATCTTGAGTTTATTTCATCAATAATTTCTTTTGGTATCAAAATACCATCTCCATATAGCAAAAGGATGGGAACGGAAAAACCGTTCCCTTATTATGCAACATTTTGATATAATCCAAAAATCATCTCTTTGAGAATTGTGGTGCCCTTCTTGCTTTCTTTAAACCGTATTTCTTTCTTTCTACTTCTCTTGGATCTCTTGTTAATAATCCGTGTTTTCTTAATACAGGTCTTAAATTTTCATCATATTGTAATAAAGCTCTTGCGATACCTAATCTGATTGCACCAGCTTGACCGTTCATTCCGCCGCCTTCAACAGTGATTACTAAGTCAAATTTTCCTTCGTTTTCTGTAACTGTTAATGGTTCTAAAGCGTGTTTGGACCAAACAGGATTGTTATTAAAATATTGTGTTAGATTTTCAAATTCTTTTTTATTAACTCTAACTTTACCTTCGCCAGGTCTTAAGTGTACTCTTGCGATAGAAGCTTTTCTTCTACCTGTGCCGTAATAATCTATTAATTCAGCCATGCATTATTCCCTCCTTATAATTCCAACTTTTCTGGTTTTTGTGCTTCATGAGGGTGATTAGAACCAGAATAAACCTTTAATTTTTTAAACATATGTCTTCCTAATGTTGTTTTAGGAAGCATACCTTTAACAGCTTTTTCAATTAATCTTTCAGGATATTTTTCTAAAATATCTTTTGCTGTTTGTTCTTTTATTCCTCCAGGATAACCTGTATGTCTATAATATTTCTTTTGAGTCAATTTTTTACCTGTCAATACTATTTTTTCAGCATTTATTACAATAACATAATCACCTGTATCAACATGAGGTGTATATGTTGGTTTGTGTTTTCCTTGTAACACTTTTGCTACTTGTGCAGCTAATCTACCCAATGACATACCTGCTGCATCAACTACATACCATTTTCTTTCAACTTCTTCATTTTTTGCTAAATAACTCTTTTGAGTCATAATTGAAGCCATTTTGCTGTCCTCCTTTCTTAGGAAAAAAAGTTTTTAATTCTTTTATATAACAAGTCTCCTAAAATTGCATTCGCAATAAATTTTATTAAATTAAAGCTTACTATAGTGATAATAAGCGTCCATGGAGTTAAACCAAAATATTTTGCTGCATCACTAAAAGACATTTTAAAATATATTGGTATAATAGCCATATTCATTAAAACCATTGCAATTCCAACACAAAACGCTGCTACAACATATTTAATATATTTATTTATGTTTAATCTAAAGATAGAAATTATAGATATAAAAGTAAAAATAGCAACAAAATCCATTGAAACTCCAATTAAATCTCCTGATTTTACAAAGTAAAAAACAAGATCTTTTGTTATTAATGAAAACATAGCTGTTTTCCAATCAAATAAAAACAAAGATGCAATAATTAGTAAAGCACTTGGATCAAACTTTAAAAAATTTGCGAAAGGAAAAATAGGGAATTCTAAAAACATTAATAATACAGACAAAGCCCCTAATATTCCTGCCGTGGATAAAATTTTTACACGGCTCATGCTATCACCAACTTATCTTTCGGGATAAACGCTAATTAATCTTCTGTTGTTTTTCTTTTCAAATTTTACATAACCTTCTATTTTAGCAAATATTGTATGATCTTTTCCCATACCTACATTATTACCTGGGTGGAAATGTGTTCCTCTTTGTCTAACAATAATGTTTCCTGGAATTACCTTTTGACCATCACTTTTTTTAACTCCGAGGTACTTTGGTTTGGAATCTCTTCCGTTTTTTGCTGTACCTCCACTCTTTTTAGAAGAAAAGAGCTGAAGATTTATTTTCATTATTTATTCACCTCCACTTTCAAGTTATCGGGATAACTTTTTTCAATACCTTTTAATGCATCGTGTAAATACATAATCAATTTATCAGACATTTCATTATCTTTCCAGCTAATTTTTAAATAACCATCTTTTTTCTTGTAATTACCATTTTTTTCATTTTTGATTATTTCAGCTACAAATTGAGTTAATACGCTTACAGCACTACAAACAATATCTTTTCCAAATTCATCAAATTCAGCATGTCCTTTAATTTCAACAAATTTTTTCTTAAAATTAAATTTTACATCTATCATGCTTCAATTTTTTTGATTTTTAAAGCTGTGTAGTGTTGGCGATGTCCTTTTTTTCTTCTATAATTTTTTCTTCCTTGGAACTTTACAACTAATACTTTTTTATCTTTTCCGTGTTCTACAACTTCAGCAACAACCTTAGCGTTTTCTACATAAGGTTTTCCTATTTTTGCAGAATCACTTTTTACGAATAAAACCTTATCTAATATAACTTCTGAACCTGGTTCATATCCGTTTAATTTTTCTGTGTAAAGTTCCATGCCTTCTTCAACTTTGTACTGTTTTCCGCCAACTTCGATAATAGCGTACATATAGTCACCTCCTCTTGAAATAATAATAGTGGGCTAAGGTACCATTATGGCTTTGAGACCTTAGACCCTTTCCGGAATATTTTATCATATTTCACACTAATCATTGATTAAACTTATGTTAAAATTATAAATCAATTTCGATGCCGATAGGGCAATGATCTGATCCCATTACATTTGAAAGAATAAATGCATTTTTAAGCTTACTTTTTAATGGGGTGCTTATAAAGAAATAATCTATTCTCCATCCAACATTTCTTTCCCTTGCTCTGGTTTTATAATCCCACCATGTGTAATTATTAGGTTCTTTATTAAACACCCTAAATGTATCAATGAAACCGCTGTCTAATAACTTATCAATCCATTCTCTTTCAATTGGTAAAAAACCAGAAGTGTTTTCATTTTCTTTTGGTCTTGCAAGATCGATTTCTGTATGAGCAGTATTAACATCTCCACATATTATAACGTTTGGTTGTTTCTTCTTATAATCTTCTAAAAATTCTAATAAAAAATAGTAGAAATCCATTTTATACTGTAATCTTTCATCGCGAGCCTTTCCATTAGGGAAGTAGATATTAAATAATGAAAAATTTTCATATTCTGTGATTAATGTCCTACCTTCTGAATCAAATTTTTCATTTTCAAACCCTTTTAATACATTTTTGGGTTCAATTTTTGTAAAAGTTGCAACACCACTATATCCTTTCTTTTCAGCAGAAACAAAATATTTTTTCCAAGGTCCGTGTTCAAGAAACTTTTTGGTGAGTTGTTCTTCTCTTGCTTTAGTTTCTTGTATACATAATATATCAGGATCTTCCTCATCAAGAAATTCTACAAATCCCTTTTTTATTGCTGCTCTTATTCCATTAACATTCCAAGATAATATTTTCATAATCTACCTCCGTTTTCATACTTTTGATTTCAATACATATTATAACATATTATTATGTTCAAAAAGTATAAAATAAAACAATCTTTTAGTTTTTGCTTCTATTATGCATTTTGGAACTCTATAATTATTTAATAATATCTCCAATGTAGTAGTGTAATTACTAAAAATGACACTAACTACTGAGGAGGTGTTTTTTTAATTTGTTAAGCTAAATATTTATGATATAATATCATAGAAATAATTATACCTACAAAAGGAGGAATTTAAATGAGAGTTTTAGAAGGGTTAGAACCAGAAAAGGTATTTTATTTTTTTGAAGAAATTAGTAAAATTCCAAGATGTTCAGGTAATGAAAAAGCAATAAGTGATTATCTTGTAAATTTTGCTAAGGAAAGAAATTTAGAATATATTCAAGATAAAGCATTAAATGTTATTATAAAAAAACCAGCAACTAAAGGATATGAAAATATACCTGGAGTGATTATCCAAGGACATATAGATATGGTATGTGAAAAAACATCTGATTCAACACATGATTTTTCAAAAGATCCAATTAAGCTACAAATCGAAGGAGATTATATTAAAGCTACTAATACAACATTAGGAGCAGATAATGGTATTGCTGTTGCCTATGCATTAGCATTATTAGACTCAAATGATATTGAACATCCTGCAATTGAGGCATTATTTACAACTGAAGAAGAAACGGGTATGACTGGTGCTAATGAATTAGACCCTAAATTATTAAATGGTAAAGTGTTATTAAACATAGACTCAGAAGAAGAGGGAATATTTTATGTTAGTTGTGCAGGTGGATTAAGGGATATTATAACCTTACCAATAGAATATGTGGAATCAAAAAATAAATATGGGTTAAAATTAAAAATTTCTGGATTACAAGGTGGACATTCCGGAATGGAAATAATTAAACAAAGAGGAAATGCAAATAAATTATTGGGAAGAGTATTATATGATTTAATGAAAAAAACAGATTTGGAATGTGCAACAATAAATGGAGGAGATAAAAGTAATGCTATTCCAAGAGAAGCAGAAGCTGAAATTGTAGTAAATGATATTAGAAAAACAAAAGAAATAGTTGAATATTGGCAAAGAACATTTAGCAATGAGTTAAGCATTTCAGATCCTAATGTAAAGGTAGATCTAGAAGAAATAGAAAAACCATCAAAGGTTTTAAGTAATTACTCATTTGAAAAAGCAGTAAACATTTTAATGTTAGTTCATGATGGTGTTCAAACAATGAGTAAGGCTATTGAAGGGCTTGTTGAAAGTTCAAGCAATTTAGGTGTTGTAAAGACATATGAAAATAGAATTGAATTCACATCAGCAACAAGAAGTTCTGTAGAAACATTAAGAGACTTTATACATAACAAATCAGAAATTATAGCTAAATTAAATGGAGCTTCAATAACTACAAATGCACCATATCCAGCATGGGAATATAAACCAGATTCAAAAATAAGAGAGTTAATGAAAAAGGTATATAAAAACATGTATGGAAAAGATCCAGAAATAGCAGCAATACATGCAGGTTTGGAATGTGGAATTCTTTCTGGAAAAATGAAGGATGTAGATATGATTTCCTTTGGCCCTAATCTATATGATGTTCATACACCACAAGAAAAAATGAGTATATCTTCTGTGAGAAGAACATGGGAATTTTTATTGGAAGTATTAAAAGAAATGAAAAATTATTAAAATAGCAGGCATTAAAGCCTGCTATTTATTATATAACCCATCTTCCATTTTTCATTATTAATTCTTCTTTACCATTTTTAATACCATATACATTCATTTCTTCATTACCTATCATGAAGTCAACATGTGTAATACTATTATTTAATCCAACTTCTTTTAGTTCTTGTTCATTCATATTTTCCCCATTTTCAACACATGTAGAATAAGCTCTTCCGAATGCAAAATGAGAAGCTGCATTTTCATCAAATAATGTATTGTAAAATACAACATTTAATTGATAAATAGGTGAGTCGACAGGAACCAATGCAACTTCTCCAAGGTAGCTTGCTCCCTCGTCGAGAGAAATAGCTTGTTTTAAAACATCTTCTCCTTTTTCAGCAGTAACTTTTATGATTTTTCCATCTTTAAATTCCATTGTGAAACCATCTATTATATTTCCACCATACACTAATGGTTTGCTATTTTTAACATATCCATTTACTTTATCTTTATGTGGAGCGGTAAATACCTCTTCTGTTGGAATGTTAGGTAAAAATACCGTACCATCTTCATTTTTTTGGGCACCACCAAGCCATTTATGATTTTCTGGAAGCCCAACCATTAAGTCTGTTCCAGGACCTTCGTACCTTAAGTAATCATATTGTTTGTTATTTAAATATTCAGTCTTTGTTTTAAGATTATTTAAATGTTTATTCCAAAGTTCTACGGGGTCGTCTTTTTCGTTTACCCTAACAGTTTTTAAAATTGCATTCCATAAATCTTCTATAGGTTTTTCAGATTTTGGGAAAACTTTTTTAGCCCATTTTTCAGAAGGTACAGCTCCCACTGACCATGAAACTTTATCTGCCATTATAACTTTTGATACTTCTTTCATTGCTGTTTGCCTTGTTTTAGAATATTGCCCTATTTTTTGTGGATCTATTGTTTTTAAAATATCTGGATCTGAACCAATAATGCTTAAAAATGCTCCTTTGTCATCACAGAAATATTTTGCCATGTCTACTTCCCATTGATGAAATTCATTTAGCAAATCTTTATCAGCATATTTTAATTTTAAAAATAGCATATATTCATCATTATATACCGTGTATACTTCTTTTGCTCCAGCTTCATAGGCTTTTTCTGCAACTTTTCTTGTAAAATCTACAGCGTCAATTGTGGATCTTAAAAAAACTCTTTGCCCTTTTTGAACATTAATTCCTACTTTTACTAAAAGTTCAGCATATTTTTCCAGTAATTTTTCCATTATGTCTCCTCCCTAAATAATTTTAATTGTTCTGCTTTTAAAGGAAAACCTTCTAATAATTTAATTTTTAAATTAGCTTTTTCTATTAAATTTCTATATTCAGAGAATTGCTTCAAAGAAGATAATACTTGTTTTTGGAAAAGAGTGTAATAGTCAATTTCAAAATCATTATATAATAATTTTTTAAATTCTTCAAGATGTTCTCTTTCAATACTTGCAGAAATATAATAGACATTATGTTCGGGCATTTTGTTAAAAATATTTTTAATCTTTTCAAAATGCTTATAATTATAATATTTAATATAGTAATACAATAATCTATCATCATAGGCATATTTGAAATTATATACACTTTCCATAAATATGGCGGATTTAATATGATTGGGTAATGTTTTATATTTTGTGAAATCCTTTCTTCTAATGCTTTTAATTAATGCAATTTCTTCAATATTATATTGTTTTATTTTGTTATATTGACTAATAATATCTTCTATAGTTAATTCATTATTTAGTGCTTTTAAAAATAAAGTGGTTAATATCTCTTTTATGGATTCCGGAGTGTCTTTTCTTACTATTTCAACACCATGAGTTATGATTTTGCCATCAAAATCATAACCAAAATATCTTTTTTTAATGCCAAAAAAACGCACTCTCTTATATATCTTATCTACTTCTATATTTAATGTGCATTCTATTTTTTCTTCTGTAAATTTAGGGATAAATTCTTCTGGAAGTTTTTTGTTAATAAAATCTGCTAAATAATTTCCGATTTCTATTATATCTTTTTTTGATAAATTTTCGCTACATTCAATATAATTAAAAGAACTATCCGTATCTGAATATAATACATGAGTTTTGAAAGTTATATTGCGGTTATTTATTTTTATGTTTTCAAAGAGATGATTATTCAATGTATTATTTACATATCTTAAAGCAGATCTTGCAGCGGCTAATATAGCAAGAGAAATTCTAATATCATGTAAAGCAAAATTATTTGTACCAAGAACACCATACATTGAATTTAAAAGAATTTTATAATTATATTGTTTTATGTCATAAATTGTATAATCAGGATTATTGGGATCAGTTTCTTTTTTTAGGTTTTTATAATATAAACGTTCTTTCAACAAATGTTTTACTAAAGATGATAATATTCCAGTTTTTTCTAATGTGAATTTTATAGGAAGATATTTATCGTTTTCCTCTTCTGGCAATATTTTCCCGAGATCTATATGTTTTTTATTATAATTGATATTATATATAAGTGTTTCTGGAGAAATATTAAAAGTAGCAATTATATTTGGGTAAAGTGAAGTGAAATCCAGGACTATAACATTATCATATGTTTTATTGGGTGGAGTTAAAACAATGGCACCACTTACATGAATACCGGTATTTTCTCTTTCATAAAATCTAAACGTTATTTTGTCCTTTAAAATAAATTGTTGAATATAATGTTCTATAGAATTTGAGGTTCCAAAAAGAATAGGAAAAGGAACTCTAATTAATGCCTGCAAAGAACAGATTAAACCTATGAGTTTTAATTTATTTTCAAGCTCAACCAGAATTTCAACATCTCTGCCTGCATATTCAATAAACTTATTTATATCGCTTTTATAATAATTATATCCTTTTATTTCTGTTTTTCCTTCTATATTATGATGTTTGGCTACAATATCCAGTTTATATGAGGCTGGTTTATCCAGTACATATCTTCTATACATTTCCAGAAAATCAATTAAATTTACACCGGGAATAGAATTATAATATTTCCCATCTCTTTGAAAAGAATTATGTCTTAAACCAGGAATTGCAGTTAGATTTATATTGTAATAATTAGCTCTACTTATAATATAAGGTATATCAAAGCCATTTGAAAACCAACCAGTTATAATATCCGGTTTTTCAGTAAAGATTAATTTGTTGAAATAGATCAACATTTCTTTTTCCGATTTGAATTTTATGATGTTTCTGTTGGATTTAATTTTTTTGTCATAAACAACGAGTATATATTCATTTTTTTTATATGTATCATAATATGTGATAGAAGTAATATTTCCTGTATAATTTTTAATATCTTCACTATTCACTTCAATATCTAAAAACCATATTTTTTTATCTTCTGGTTTTTCGGAAATGGGGCTGTTAAATATGTTCATTATATTTTTTCCATACACATAAACATTGTTTCTTTCCATTTCATCAATAATTTTTCTAAAAATATTATAATTTATATCAAGTGTAGTGTTTATTAACTTTTTTCCATATATATCTTTCCAATCAAAATCTATATCAACATAATTATTTATTCTGTACTTTGACAGAATCTTTTGCACTTTGTTTATTTCAGTATGCTCAAATATTAGATTAAAATACCTTTTTTGTTGTTTTATATCTGAATTTATATTTTCTTTAAAATAGAAAATCTTTGTTGAAGGATCTTGCCAAATTGATGTTATCATAACTTCATCTCCATTATGATATAATATAGTTTATATATAAATTGTCAAATTTAAAAAGGAGTGAAAAAATGGAATTAGTAAAATATGATTCTCTGAATAAAATTCCTGGTATTAATTTTGATGGTAGAAAAATATTTACATCAAAAAAAATAGAATTAGTTTTAATAAGTTTAGAACCTGGTGAAAAAGTAAATAAACACGCTGTTCCTTTTGATACTATATTTTTTGTTTCAAAAGGAAAGGGTATAGTTGAATTTGAAAACAATGATATTTCTGTAAATGAAAATGATATGATTTTTTGCGATAAAAATCTTGAACATGGGTTAAAAAATAATTCGGAAGATAAATTTAATGTTTTAGTTATAAAAATATTTGAATAGGTGATATGATGCTAAATTTGTTGAAAAATAATAATGAATTTTGTATTTTGGATACAGAAACTACAGGTCTTAATCCACAAAATGGTGATAGAATAATAGAAATAGCTGTTTATAATATTATAACTGAAGAAAGTAATTATTTTGTTAAAGATAAGTTTGTTACATATATTAATCCTGAAAGATCTATACCTTATTTTATTACAAAAATGACAGGGATATCGGATTTTCATGTAATAGGTGCTCCTCGATTTTTTGAAATAGCAGATAACTTTTTGAATTTTATATATAATAAGATATTGGTAATTCAAAATGTAGGGTTTGATATGAAATTTTTGAATAGAGAATTAGAATTAGTAGGATATAATAATTTGAGTAATAAAACTATAGATACGATAATGATGTCAAGAAAGATTTTTAAAAAAGAAAGGAAGCATAATCTTGATGCGATTGCTTCAAGATTGAATATTAGTAAACAAGTAAGTCGTCACTCTGCAGAAGGTGATGTGATAATTACAACAGAAGCATTTGTTAAAATGAGAAATATAATATTAAACAGCTGAAAAGGTAAACTTTTCAGCTGTTTTTATTTTTTCTCTATTAAATTCTCAATGTATTTTTTAAAAGTATTTTCTAACATATTTTCAGAAACTGTTTCTACAATTTCACCGTTAATAAAAATTGCACCACCTGTTTTAGTGCCTGCTATTCCTATATCTGCATGCTTTGCCTCTCCGGGGCCATTAACAACACATCCCATTACGGCAATATTTAAATCTTTCTCTATGTCTTTGGTCCATTCTTTTACTTTTGTAGCTAATTCTTCGACTTTTATTTCAGTTCTTGCACATGTAGGGCAGGCTATAATTCTTGGGCCTTTTTTGAACCCTAATAAAGTTAATAATTTTTTTGCCACTAATACTTCTTGAATAGGATCTCCTGCAATTGATATTCTTATAGTATCGCCAATGTTATTTAACAACAAGGCGCCTAATCCTGCAGAAGATAAAACCAAAGCATCTTCATATACTCCTGCTTCAGTTATCCCTATATGTAAAGGATATGGAACTTTTTCTGAAATATATTTATTAGCAAGAAAGTTTTCTTTTGCATCGGTAGATTTGATTGAAATAACAATATCTTGAAAACCAGCATTTTCCATTAATTTAACTTCCTGTAAGGCGCTTTCTGCTAAAGCTTGATACCTTGGCATATTACTATTTTCATATTCTTTTTTTATTGATCCTGAGTTTGCACCGACTCTTATAGGTATTTTATATTCTTTTGCTATTTTAACCACTTCTTTTACTTTCCAAGATTCACCTATATTTCCCGGATTAATTCTAACTTTTGCAGCTCCGGCTTTTATAGATTCTATTGCGACTCTATAATCAAAATGAATATCAGCAACTATCGGTACTGTAGAATTTTCACATATCTTTTTAAATGAAGGTATATCTTCTAATGTTCTTACAGAAACTCTAACTACCTCTGCTCCTGCGTTTGAAAGATTTATAATTTGTTTTATGGTCTTTTCTGTATCAAGTGTATCTGTATTTGTCATGCTTTGAATAATAATAGGATTATTTCCTCCAATAGGAATATTTTTAATGTACACAGTATTTTTTGAAAACATAAAATTACCTCCAGTATAATTATTTGAAAAATCTCAAAATATCATTATATGTAAAATATACGAAAAGTCCCATAAGTATGAGGAACCCTATAGTATGAATAGTAGCTTCAATTTTAGGATTTGTTCTTTTTCCAGTAATCATTTCATAAATTGAAAACACAATTCTTCCACCATCTAAAGCAGGAATAGGTAATAAATTGACAATACCTAAATTTAGTGTGATTAAAGCTATTAAAGAAATTAAAGCTTCTGGGCCAGCTTTTGCGGCTTGACCAACTGCACCTGCAATACCAACAGGTCCCATAACATCTGTGGTTTTAACTTTTCCTGTGAATAATTGACCAATAACATCCACCATAGCTCTTAACAAGGTGTTTGCCCATTGAAAAGAAACAGATATGACTTCTAATCCTTTTGGTCTCCACTTATCAAAAGCAAACTTTAAGATTAATGGTTCCTGTAAAATAGATAGAAATTTAGATTTGCTTAGCTGAATTTCCGCTTTTTTGCCATTTCTTAAAGTTATAATATTTAATGTTTCGGAATTTATGCTTTTTTTAACTTCAGTGATTTTATTATTAGATATTGTAATCAGATTATCATCTGGAGACATAGAAATTGAAGATAACAAATCTATTAAATCGAGACCATTACTTATCTTTTTGCCATTTATGGCGATAATTTTATCTTCTTTTTTAAAAGGAGAAATATCTTTATTTATAACATTTGAAAAAGTTGCAAAATAAACACCTATGGCATATCTTTGTGGAGATATTGAGTATCCCTCAATTTTTCCTTTTAAAATTTTTCCATTTTCTAATTCAATAATTAATTTATCTCCCTTTTCAAGATTAGGCAAAATTTCTTGAATTTTTTCTGGAGGATTCATATTGAATGATTTTATATTATAGGAATCAATATTTATATCTTCATCACTTTTAAATATTATAGTATATTCAGGATCGAAAAAGCCCGGTTTAATGTTTAAATTAATGGGATTTCCATTTCTAATAATTTCTAAATTTAATTCTTTTCCCTCTTTAATAGCTAAGCTTAAAATTGAACTATCAAAAACAATGTGCCCATCGACCTTTTTAATAACATCTCCAGGTTTTATGCCAGCATAATAAGCAGGTGAATCTTTTATAACTTTTTCTATTTTAACTTCAGGGAATCCATATAATAACCCAGAAATTGATAAAACAATATATCCTAATATTATAGAAAATAATGGTCCAGCAAAGGCGATCAAGAATTTTTGCCATGGTTTTTTATTATAAAAAAGTTCAGGGTTATCAGATAGTCCTTCTGCGTTTTCTGGTTCTTCGCCTGCAATTCTAACATATCCACCTATCGGAATAAGATTAAAACGAAACTCTGTTTCCTTTCCTTTATATGAAAATAATTTTGGACCCATGCCAATAGAAAATTCTTCTACTTTGGTTTTAAATAATTTTGCAAAAAGAAAATGACCTAATTCATGAAAAAATACAACGATTGTTATAACAACCATAAACCAAAAAAGTGTTAGCATTAAAACACCTCCATATTTGTTCTTTGAGATTTTCTTATAAATTATTCTATCATATATATGTTAATGATATAGAATAAAAGTTTGAAGTAATTAAAAAAACATTAATTGCATAAAAAATAAAGAGTTAAAACCAACAATATATATGGTTTTCAAATGAATTCACGTAGGTTTAACGAAATTAACAGTATTGTAAGTTGACAAAATGGAAGAAAGGTGGTAATATATATACTCGGACGCGGACGAAGAGGTCTGCGAGAGAAAAAGAAGAGGAAAAGAAGAAGCTCCTTGACAAGTGAACAGAGACACCCAGCGGAAGTAAAAAAGTGAGAGTTAAGATCGAACTCGAAATCTTGGATGGAGGGTTTGATCCTGGCTCAGGGCGAACGCTGGCGGCGTGCTTAACACATGCAAGTCGAACGAGGAGGCAGTCTTCGGGCTGTAGTACTAGTGGCGAACGGGTGAGTAACGCGTAGGAAAGTGTCCTCCAGACCGGGACAACCACTGGAAACGGTGGCTAATACCGGATAAGACCGAGAGGTGAAAGCGTGCCTTGGCATGGCTGGAGGAGCTGCCTGCGACCCATCAGGTAGTTGGTAGGGTAAAAGCCTACCAAGCCGACGACGGGTAGCCGGCGTGAGAGCGTGGCCGGCCACAGGGGGACTGAGACACGGCCCCCACTCCTACGGGAGGCAGCAGTGGGGAATATTGGACAATGGGGGAAACCCTGATCCAGCGACGCCGCGTGGAGGAAGAAGTCCTTCGGGACGTAAACTCCTGAACTTATCGAACAATAAGGTGAGTAGGGAATGACTCACTGATGAGGGTAGATAAGGAAAAGCCCCGGCTAACTACGTGCCAGCAGCCGCGGTAATACGTAGGGGGCGAGCGTTGCCCGGAATCACTGGGCGTAAAGGGGGTGTAGGCGGTCAATTAAGTCAGATGTAAAAGATCCTGGCTCAACCAGGGGGTTGCGTCTGAAACTGATTGACTTGAGGTTACTAGAGGGAGACGGAATTACCTGTGTAGCGGTGAAATGCGTAGATACAGGTAAGAAGGCCGGTGGTGAAGACGGTCTCCTGGGGTAAACCTGACGCTGAGGCCCGAAAGCTAGGGGAGCAAACCGGATTAGATACCCGGGTAGTCCTAGCCGTAAACGATGCCCACTAGGTGTGAGCGGTAGTACCGTTCGTGCTGAAGCTAAGGCGATAAGTGGGCCGCCTGGGGAGTACGTCCGCAAGGATGAAACTCAAAGGAATTGACGGGGACCCGCACAAGCGGTGGAGCGTGTGGTTTAATTCGAAGCTAAGCGAAGGACCTTACCAGGGCTTGACATATAGGTGGTAGGATGCAGAGATGTATCCGACCTGGTACTTCGGTACTGGGAGCCTAAACAGGTGGTGCACGGCCGTCGTCAGCTCGTGCCGTGAGGTGTTGGGTTAAGTCCCGCAACGAGCGCAACCCTTGCCGTTAGTTGCCAGCACGTAAAGGTGGGAACCCTAACGGGACAGCCGCCGACGAGGCGGAGGAAGGAGGGGATGACGTCAGGTAATCGTGCCCCTTATGTCCTGGGCGACACACGCGCTACAATGGTAGGGACAGAGGGCAGCGAGGCCGAAAGGTGGAGCGAATCCCAGAAACCCTACCCCAGTTCAGATTGCAGTCTGAAACCCGACTGCATGAAGCCGGAATCGCTAGTAATCGCAGGTCAGCCACACTGCGGTGAATACGTTCCCGGGTCTTGTACACACCGCCCGTCAAGCCACCCGAGTTGGAAACGCCCGAAGATGGCCAGGCTAACCGAAAGGAGGCCGGTTATTGAGGGTGGAGTCAGCGAGGGGGGCTAAGTCGTAACAAGGTAGGTGTACCGGAAGGTGCGCCTGGATCACCTCCTTTCTAAGGAGAAAAAAATGGGTGTCTCTGTTCAGTAGTGAAGGAGTAGGGGTAGTAGCTCAACTGGGAGAGCGTCTGCCTTGCACGCAGAAGGTTAGGGGTTCAAGTCCCCTCTACTCCACCAGCTCATTGACAAGTGCATAGTGAAAGATAAGGTCAAGGTAAAAAGGGCTTACGGAGGATGCCTAGGCGACGGGAGGCGAAGAAGGACGTGGCAAGCTGCGAAAAGCCACGGGGAGCTGCAAGCGAGCGTAGATCCGTGGATATCCGAATGGGGCAACCCGAAGATCCCGAAAGGGAGGCGAACCCGGGGAAGGGAAACATCTTAGTACCCGGAGGAAAAGAAATCAAGAGAGATTCCCTGAGTAGTGGCGAGCGAAAGGGGAGGAGCCCAAACCAGTTAGGTGTAAAAGGGTGCAGCCGTTGCCTAACTGGGGTAGAGGGAAGTAATCGGAGCCAACTGCATGAGGCTCGGGAGTGAAATATGTATAGCCGAAGTATCTGGGAAGGTACACCGAAGAGGGTGAAAGTCCCGTAGGCGAAATACATAGAAGCTCCTGGATTACTCTCCCAAGTAGCGTGGGACACGAGGAATCCTGCGTGAATCAGGGTGGACCACCATCCAAGGCTAAATACTACCCGTCGACCGATAGCGGAAAAGTACCGTGAGGGAAAGGTGAAAAGGACCCCGGGAGGGGAGTGAAAGAGAACCTGAAACCGTAAGCCTACAAGAAGTGGGAGCTCTGAGAGGAGTGACCGCGTGCCTTTTGATTAATGTGCCCACGAATTGCATGCATTGGCGAGGATAAGCCGGGAGAGGTGGATCCGAAGTGAAAGCGAGCCTGAAAAGGGCGTAGAGTCAATGTATGCAGACCCGAAGCCAGGTGAGCTATCCATGGGCAGGGTGAAGTTGCGGTGAAACGCAATGGAGGCCCGAACCGGTATGCAGTGAAACGCATTCGGATGACCTGTGGATAGGGGTGAAAAGCCAACCGAACCTGGTGATAGCTGGATCTCCCCGAAACGTGTGTAGGCACGGCCTCAACCAAGAGTAACGGGGGTAGAGCACTGATAGGCGTAGGGGGGTAACCTCCGAAACTTGTCAAACTCCGAATACCGTTACTTAGTGGTTGGGAGACAGACTGTGGGGGAAAAGCTCCATGGTCGAGAGGGAAACAGCCCAGACCGCCAGCTAAGGGCTCGAAGAGATAGCTAAGTGTGAAAGGTAGTGGACTGCCAGAGACAGCCGGGATGTTGGCTTAGAAGCAGCCATCATTAAAAGAGTGCGTAACAGCTCACCGGTTGAGGCGGACTGCGCCGAAAATGTAAGGAGGCTGAAGCTATACTCCGAAGCTGCGGAATCTGCGGATTGGTAGGGGAGCATTGTGCAGTAGGGAGAAGGCATATCGTGAGGTATGTTGGACGAAGCACAAGAGCGGATGTGGGCATGAGTAACGAGAGGAAGGTGAGAATCCTTCCCCCCGAAAGCCCAAGGGTACCTGGGGAAGGGTCGTCCGCCCAGGGTAAGCCGGGACCTAAGGTGAATCCGAAAGGAGTAACCGATGGAAAACAGGTAAAGAATCCTGTGCCATACATGACCGATAGTAAGAGGGGTGACGCAGAAGGTAAAGCCTCGTGAGCAAGTGGCAGGCTCATCTAAGCGCAAAGGTCTGAGAAGCTGGTAGGTAAATCCGCCGGTGGAGGCTGAAGCGTGATGGGGAGGACGTAGGTCCAACGAGGTGGTAGCCAGGCTGCCAAGAAAAACCTCGCTTACTGGTTGATGTATGCCCGTTCCGAAAACCGACACAGGTGGGCGAGCTGAGAAGGCTAAGGGGAGCAGGCTAACCTCCGCTAAGGAACTCGGCAAAATAGCCCCGTAACTTCGGGAGAAGGGGTGCTCCTTGATGTGGTTTATACTGCATTGGGGAGTCGCAGTGACAAGGTCCAGGCGACTGTTTACCAAAAACACAGGACTCTGCGAACTCGAAAAGAGGACGTATAGGGTCTGACGCCTGCCCAGTGCCGGAAGGTTAAGGGGAGTGCTGAGAGGTACGAACCGAAGCCCCGGTAAACGGCGGCCGTAACTATAACGGTCCTAAGGTAGCGAAATTCCTTGTCGGGTAAGTTCCGACCTGCATGAATGGCGTAACGATTTGGACACTGTCTCAGCGGAGGGCCTGGTGAAATTACAGACTGGGTGAAGATGCCCAGTACCCGCAGTTAGACGGAAAGACCCCGTGGAGTTTTACTGTAGCCTGACATTGTAACTTGTCATGTTGTGTACAGGATAGGTGGGAGGCAGAGAAACCTGCTCGCAAGGGTAGGTGGAGCCGCTGGTGGGATACCACCCTCAGCATGATGGGTTACTAACCATTGACTGTGAAGAGCAGTGATGGGACAGTGTTAGGTGGGCAGTTTGACTGGGGCGGTCGCCTCCTAAAGAGTAACGGAGGTGCGCGAAGGTAGGCTCATGTGGGTTGGAAATCCACAGGAGAGTGTAAAGGCAAAAGCCTGCCTGACTGCGAGACTGACAGGTCGAGCAGGGTGGAAACACGGTCTTAGTGACCCGGCGGATCCGAGTGGAAGGGCCGTCGATCAACGGATAAAAGTTACCCCGGGGATAACAGGCTTATCGCGCTCAAGAGTTCATATCGACGGCGCGGATTGGCACCTCGATGTCGACTCATCGCATCCTGGGGCTGAAGTAGGTCCCAAGGGTTGGGCTGTTCGCCCATTAAAGCGGTACGTGAGTTGGGTTCAGAACGTCGTGAGACAGTTCGGTCCCTATCTGCTGCGGGCGTAGGAAACTTGAGGGGGGTCACACCTAGTACGAGAGGACCGGTGTGAGGGTACCGCTAGTGAATCAGCTGTTCCGCCAGGAGCAGGAGCTGAGTAGCTATGTACCTGACCGATAACCGCTGAAAGCATCTAAGCGGGAAACGGGCCCCGAGATGAGGTTTCCCACTCTTCGGAGGTAAGGGCAGTTCGAGACGAGGACGTAGATAGGCCGGAGGTGTAAGTACAGTGATGTATTGAGCCGACCGGTACTAATAGCCCGAGGCCTTGACCTTATTAAGTAACTATGCACATGTGAATGAGTATTGAGGGGTGCAGATACCAGATATGGAAACACGCGGATCCATGCCGAACCCGACCGTTAAGCATATCTGGGCCGATGGTAGTATGGGCAATCCATGCGAGAGTAGGTAGCGCCCCTCTTTTTATTTTTCCCCTGTCTCTATGACAGGGGTTTTTATTTATTACTTTATTTTTGAAAAATTAACTTAATAAATGTTATAATTTTTAACATTGTTACTATTATGTTGTATATATTTATATAACATATGGTATAATAAAATAAACAATGCATTATATAATATAGTTTGCTAAGGAGGGATATAGTGAAATCTATTAAAACAAAAATTACTTTAACTTTTTCAATTATCATTATTTTAGCAGGATTATTTGTTGGTATTTTTTTATATTTTTATTTAGGATCTTCATTAAAAACAATGATTTCAGATTCTTCTTTTTCAATTTTAGAACAACAATCAAAACAAATTGAAAATTTTTTTGATGGATTAATTCATCAGATGGAAATAATTTCTAATAAAAAGTTATTTAAAAGTATGAATATTGATGATTCTATTAATGTATTGAAAAACGATTTGAAAGTTTTGAACGATTTTTCGATGCTTTTTATTGCAGATAAAAATGGTAATGCATATACAACTTCAGATGTAAAAACAAATATTAAAGATAGAAAATATTTTCAGGAAATAATGTCTGGAAAAAATATAGCAATTAGTGATGTTTTAATTTCAAAAGCTGATGGTTCATCTATTATTGTTATTGCACATTCTATTAAAGATGAAAATAATAATACTATTGGATTAATTGGTGCTACAATTTCCGTAAATAGATTTTTGGATTTTTTAACTACTGATAATGAAAAAGATATTTATAGCTTTATTACGGATTCCCAAGGAATTATAATTGCTCATTCAATTAAAGATTATATTGGCAGTAATATTTTGGAATCTAAATTTAAGGGTATGGATGAATTGTCTAAGAAAATGCTTAATGGTGAAAAAGGATACGGTAATATTGTTGCTAATGATGGAAAAAGAATGTTGTTTTATACTCCTGTAAAATCATTAAATTGGACTGTTGCCATATCTATTCCAGAAAATATATTGTTAGAAAATTCAAAAAAATTAATACAATTTTTTAATATAATTGTTTTATTAGCTGTTATAGTTGCCTTGTTTGTTTCAATATTATTGGGAAATTCTATAGCTAAACCTTTAATTACATTAGCAGATAAAGTGAAAAAATTTGGTGAAGGTGATTTAACTCAAAAATTTGAAATTAAAGGAAAGGATGAAATTGCTGAAATTTCAAAATCATTGAATTATATGTCTAAAAATCTTGTTAATTATTTAAAAGAAATAAAACATTCATCAGAAGATTTGGAGAAAATGTCGTTTGACATAAACAAAAATGCAGATATTCAGTCTGCACAAATGAAGGATATTAATGAAAAAACAGAAAAAATAAGTGAAAGTTCATATTCAGCCGCTGCATCTGTAGAAGAAATAAATTCTGGAGTTGAAGAAATTACAGCAGCAGCTCAAAATATATCAACAAGCGCTCAAAATTTATCAAAAGAAGCTTTAGATGTATCTAATACTGCAAAAGAAGGAAATGAATCAATTATAAAAATCGTTGAAATAATATCTCATGCTGTAGAACAATCAAATAAAACAGTAAATACTGTAAATGAATTAGTTTCAAACGCAGAAAATATAGGACAAATTGTTGAAACAATAGAAAATATTACTGAACAAACAAATTTATTAGCATTGAATGCGGCAATAGAAGCAGCAAGAGCAGGAGAAGCAGGTAAAGGATTTGCAGTAGTTGCAGATGAAATAAGGAAATTGGCAGAAGAATCTAAAAAAGCTACGGAACAAATTGCTCAAATACTATTAGAAATTCAGGAAGGTGCAAAAAGTGCAAGCAAAGCCACTGAAAAAACAGGTGAAATAATTAAAGATGTAGAAACAGAATCAGGAAATATTTCAGAAAAATTTGAAGTCATAATGGAAAAAATACGTCAAATTACATTAAATATAGAAGATTTAAGTTCAAGTTCGGAAGAACAAAGCGCATCAACGGAAGAAATATCAGCAGGAATGGATAAAATTACACGTGAAGTTTCTTTAATTTCAGAAGAAATTTCGAGTATTGCAGAAGCAATAAGTAATCAAAGTGATAATATAAGAAAATTAGAAGAATTTACAGAGGAATTAAAGATGAAATCAGAATCATTGGTTGAAGGATTAAAGAAATTTAAAATATAGTCTGAGGCTCCTTAAAGGAGCCTTTTTATTATTAATGTAATATTAAAAATAGTCGATAAGTTAAATGGAGGTGATAAAATGAGAATCGATAATAATGGTTTTGAGTATTTTAAGTATTCAGAAGTAAAAAAAATTGATAAAAAAGAAAATTTTGAAAAAGCCAATGGAAAAGTTATAGACAAAAAATTTAAAGGAGATGTTTATGTTAAAACCGAGATAGAATATATGAAAGCTACTTATTCAAGTTTGGTTAATAAGAAACTTAAGATTAATTCTAATCGTTGGAAAGAATTACAAAGTGATTCACAAAAAATGTTTGATGAATTTAAAGCGTGGGTAGAAGATAAAATAAAAAAACAATTAGGAATTACACCAGATGAGAAATTAGAAATGAAAGAAGAATTAAAAAATGGTAAGTGGAGTCCTGAAGCAGTATCAGATAGAATATTAGAATTTGCTAAATCTATTTCTGGTAATGATAAATCAAAAATTGAATTATTAAGAAATGCAGTTAAAAAAGGATTTGAAGATGTGAAAGGGATTTTAGGAGGTAAATTACCAGAAGTTAGTGAAAAAACATATGATTTAGTTATGAAAAAATTTGATAAGTGGGAAAAAGGTGAAGATGAAAATCAAATGCAAATTGAAGAAGGTGGAGTAGAATATATAAATGTAAAGCAAGAAATAATTGAAGATAATAATAAAAATTAAAAGGATTTCCAGCTGGAAATCCTTTTAATTATGTTTTGTTCTTTATTAAAAATTTTTTATAAATTATCAAAGTTATTATTACAGCTAAAATGCCTGCATAACTTGCTAAAGCATCATACATAGAAAAATATCTATATGGAGATAATGCTTGAATATATTCACTTCCTATAGGAAGAATAAAAATTATAGCTCCAAAAAAATATAGAAAGAATTTTCTATTAAAATAACTTTTTAAGAATAAAAACATACCTCCCGCATAAGCTAAAAAATGCCATATTTTATCTTCACCATAGAACTTTGAATAATTAAATGGTGGCTTTGGTGTGGTAGCAAAATATGTTAATACTATTAAATATATGATAAATAAAAGATCCCAGATGAAAACTTTTTTGTGTGTCATCAAAATACCTCCTAATTTCAGATTCATATTTATTATATCATAAAAATAAATTCCTATAGCCAAAGCTATAATGATAACTAAAAATATACAAGTATTTTTATTACATCTATCTTTTTGTTGAGAAATTAAAAATTTACATTATTATAATTATTCAAAAACAAATGTGAGATAGATTATAGATGTATATTAAATTATAAAATATATGTTTGAAAAAATTTTAAGGAGGTAGAGTATGAATTTAAAAGAATTTAATGATTTTAGAGAAAAAATGAATGAGAAAATATTAAAAAATGGAACTTTAAATACTAAAAGATTTTTTAATTTAGATGGTTCAGTGTATAAAGATGGTGAAATACCTACAAAGTATAAAGAAATGATGGGGCTTGTTGCTTCTATGGTATTAAGATGCGAAGGATGTATAGCGTATCATATTAAAAGATGTTTAGAAGAAGGGGTTACAGATAAAGAGTTTTATGAAGTTTTTGATATTGCATTGATTGTTGGAGGATCTATAGTTATACCTCATTTAAGAGAGGCAGTTGCTTTCTTAGAGGAGGCAAAAAAAGAAATAAAAGGAGAAAAAATGAAAACTGAAATAATAAAGTTAGATCCATTAAATATCGATGAATCAAAATTAAGAATAGCATCTGAAGAAATAAAAAAAGGCCATTTAGTTGTATTCCCTACAGAAACTGTATATGGTTTAGGTGCTAATGGATTGAATGAAAATGCAGTGAAAAAAATATATAAAGCTAAGGGAAGACCATCGGACAATCCTCTAATTTTACATATAGATAAACTGGAAAAAATACGTGAATTTGCATATATTTCAAACGAAATGCTGGAAAAAATAAAAATATTTGTCCCGGGTCCTATAACCTTTGTGTTAAATAAAAAAAATAATGTTCCTGATATAGTTTCTGCGAATCGGCCTACTGTTGCAGTAAGAATACCAGCTCATCCTATTGCAAATAAATTAATTGAAATGTCTGGAGTTCCTATAGCAGCACCAAGTGCGAATCTATCAGGAAAACCCAGTCCAACAATTGCTGAACATGTAATAGAGGATATGTTAGGAAGAGTAGATATTATTATAGACGGTGGAGATGTTAACTTTGGATTGGAATCTACTGTTATAGATTTAACTGAAAAAATACCAACATTATTAAGGCCAGGACCAATAACACCAGAAAAATTAATTGAAGTTTTTGGTAAAATAAATATTCCAGATTTTATTTATGGAAAGGGAAAGGTTGACATTGCTAAAGCTCCAGGAATGAAATACAGACATTATGCTCCAGATAAGAAAACAATTTTAGTGGAATTTTCAGAAAAAAGAATTCAGAAAATAAAAGAGAATATAAAACAGTTTAAAAAGCCTTTGCTTGTTTTGTTTGAAGAAGATAAAAAATATTTTAATGAATATGATATAATAATTTCGGGTAATAAAAATGATTACTATAGAATAGCCGTAAATTTATTTTCTATTTTAAGAAATGCAGATAAAACAAATAATGATGTTATTATAATTGAAGGAGTAGAAGATAAAGGATTGGGAATTTCAATAATGAACAGATTAAGGAAAGCAGCTTCAGAGATTTGGGGTGAATAGATTGAGATTATTATTTGATGTTGGAAATACACATATTGTAGTAGGAATATATGAAGAAAAAATTTTACATACATGGCGAATTGGGACAAAATCTTTTGAGACAGAAGATGAATTATATTCACATTTGTTTCCGCTGTTTAATAGAGAAAATATAAAAGAAAAGGATATTGATTCTGTCGTTATTTCTTCAGTTGTTCCATCGGTTAATTATATTCTGGCTAAATTTGCACAAAAATATTATAAATCAGATGCAATTTTTGTAAATTCACAATATTTAAATAGTATTGAGTTAAAGGTTGACTATCCCAATGAGGTTGGTGCAGATAGGATAGCTAATATTTTGGCGTTAAAAAAATATTATGGTGAGAATGCTATTGCAATAGATTTCGGAACAGCAATTACAATAGATGTTTTATATGAAGGTAATTTTATTGGTGGAGCAATTATACCGGGGATAAATACGCAAATGATGGCTTTGTTTTCTAAAACAGCCAAATTACCTCAGGTAGAGTTGGAATTTTTAGATTATTCTGTAGGTAAAAATACAATAGATAATATTCAAATTGGAATAATTAAAACTGTTGTATATGGAATACAACAATTATTAAAGGACATTGAGAGTGAATATAAAAAAGAATTTAAAATAGTTATAACGGGTGGTATTGGTAAATCATTAAAGGGAATAATTCCTGAATTTAATCATTATGATCCATATTTGACATTAAAAGGATTAAACACCTTTTATGAATTAATGAAAGGAGTAGATTGATGAATCATTCATCAAAACATTTTTTGTTGATAAATCCATGGATTTATGATACAGCAGCATACGATTTTTGGTTAAAACCATTAGGCCTGTTATACATAGGAAGTATATTAAAAAATCATGGATATAAAGTTAGTTTAATAGACTTAATGAATAGATATGATAAATATTTTATAGAAAATAATTTAATTAAAGATAGATATTATGGAACTGGAAAATTTTATTTTGAAGAAGTAGAAAAACCATATGTAATAAAAGATATACCGAGAAAATTCAAAAGATATGGACTACCCAAAGATGAATTTATTAAAAGATTAAAAGATTATAAAGACGTTGATGGAATATTGGTTACTTCTGTAATGACTTATTGGTATTATGGAGTATATAAAACTATTGAAGTAATAAGAGAAATTTTTCCTGAAAAACCTATATTTTTGGGCGGCATATATGTTAATATTATGCCAGACCACGCTAAAAAATATTTTAACAGTTTAAATGTTAAAGTGATTAACGGAACAGGTAATATAGCTATAAAACAATTACTTGATTATTATAATGAAAATATAACTGAAATAGATTGGTTTGAGAATTTAGAACCATTATATGAGTTATATGAAGGGAAGATACCTAATGTTGTAATAACTTCTTCAATTGGATGTCCATTTAAATGTACTTATTGTGTTACTCCCAGAATGTGGAAATATCAGAAAAGAAGTATAAAAAATATAATTAAAGGACTTGAAAAAATTCTTAAAGAAAAACCAGTAAAAGATGTAGTGTTTTTTGACGATGCTTTTTTGATTCATCCAGAGAAAGAAAAATTATTAGAAGCTCTTTCAAAATTTGATGTTAGATATCATTTACCAAATGGAATACATGCAAAATTAGTAGATAAAAAAATAGCTAAATTATTTGCAAAAGCTAATTTTAAAGTTATTAAATTAGGATATGAGACATCCGATGAAGAAATGCAAAAAAGAACTGGTGGTAAAGTTACAAATGAAGATTTGGTAAGAGCTGTAAAATATTTATTAGATGAAGGGTTAACAGAGACATCAGCATATATAATGACAAATTTACCAGATCAAAAAGTTGATGATGTAATTAGAGGTATTGATTTTTGTTTTGATTTAGGGATAACTCCATCAGTGAATGAATTTACGCCAATCCCTAACACTCCCCAGTATATGGACTTGATATCAAAAGGATGGTTGAAACCAGATACTGATCCATTATTATTGAATAATTCAGTATTACCATATTGGTGGAAATATGGGATGAATGCTGATGAAATCGAAAAAATAAAAGCATATTTGCGCGATAAAAAAGCAGAAAGAGGGAATTAAAATGGAAGAAAATTCCGAAGAAATAAAAAATTTGATAGAAGATTTAAATAAAATAGAAAATCTCATAGATAGAATTATTTTAAATGAAGATTTTGAAACATTGCCAAAAATTTTAGAGCAAAGAAAAAAAATCCTTGATAAAATGGTTAAATATTCTTCATCTCTATTAATAAAGAATAGGGTAGAAAAATTAACTGAGGATGATAAAAAAAGGATTAATAAGATAAAATCAGAAATGGAAAAGGTAAAAAAGCAAATAAAAACTGCAAATAAGGGAAAAGTTGCCATAAAAAATGGGTATATGAAGATCCAAGAAGAAATATCAAGAAGAAGATTTAATTCAAATGGATAATGAGGTGATGGAATGAAACCAAGTGATATAAAATTTTTATCAAAAAAGATTATGGAGTCTGGTGAAATACCATTATTATGGGGACATTTTGGTGTTGGTAAAACGGATATTGCACGTGATATAGCAAAAGAAACAGATCGGAAGTTAATAATTTTAGTTATATCTCAAATGGAACCAGGGGATTTAATAGGATTACCTTCTAAAAGTGAGGATAAAACAGTTTTTTTAAAACCAGATTGGTGGCCTGAAGAGGATAATACAATTATAATGATAGATGAAATTAATAGGGCTCATAGATCTATTAGAAATGCTATTATGCAATTATTATTAGACAGGAGAATTCATAACCATATTTTGCCTGAAGGAACATGGATAATGGCAGCAGCTAACCCGCCTGACGATGATTATGATCAGGTAGATTTAATAACTGATCCTGCATTTATGTCACGATTTTTTCACTTAAGTTTAAATCCAGAGGTAAATGAATGGGTTAATTGGGCTAAAAAACAGGATGTAAGTAATGAAGTTATTTCTTTTATAAAAGAATATCCAGAATTTATTTCTAATGGAAAAAGTGTGTCTTTTAGATTGGATTTAAAACCCAGTCCTAGAAGTTGGTATAAATTAAGTAGAGTTTTAAATAATTTGTCAGAACTTGAAGTTAAAGAATATGCTTATATTTTAGCTTCAGGAATAGTTGGCCCTGAAGCTGCAAGAACTTTTGTTAATTATCTGGAGGAAAAAAGTAATTTACCAACACCGGAAAAAATACTTTTTGAACTTGATGATATAGTTTTAAATAGAGTGAAAAGTATGAATATTGATGAAAAAAATTCTATTGTTTTAAGAATAAATAAATATTTTGAGAATCTTGAAGAAGATGAAATGATAAAAATATTGGATAATGCTGAACACAAATTGATAGCAAAAAATATAAAAGAATTCTCGCAGATTCTTTCAAAAGATTCTGCTTATTCAATATTAAGGAATATAGATCATTTTGCGAATAAAAACAAAGGATTAAAAAAAGCTTTTTTTGAAAAATTATTTGAAGAGTTGGCAATTGTTTTAGATAATGTAAATTGGTTAGAAGAGATTTAACAGTATTATGATATAATTATTCCGAATTACGATAAATTATTTGTTGGGAGGGGTTAAAATGCCTTATGTAGACACTAAAGTTATTTTGGAAAATGCTGACAAACATGGATATGGAGTTCCAGCTTTAAATATTAATAATCTTGAATTTTTACATTATATAATTGAAGCTGGAATAAAAATGAATTCACCAGTTATTATTGAAACAAGTCAGGGTGCAATGAAATATGCAGGGAATGGAGATTTTAGAAAAGGTGCAGAAATTTTTGTGAAAATGGTAAGAACTTTTGCAGATGAAGCAAATATCCCGGTAGCATTGCATCTTGATCATGGAAAGAGTTTTGAATATATTGTTGCAGCTATAAAAGCTGGATATTCATCTGTTATGATTGATGCTTCCGAACATCCATTTGAAGAAAATATGAAAATAACAAAAGAAATTGTTAAGATTGCTCATGCTGCAGGCGTATCAGTTGAAGCAGAATTAGGACAATTAGCTGGTATTGAAGATGAAGCAGTAGCAGCAGAGAACGTATTAGTTGATCCAGAAGAAGCAAAAATATTTGTTGAAGAAACAGATGTTGATTTCTTAGCTCCTGCAGTAGGAACATCACATGGTGCATTTAAATTTAAAGGTGCAGCAAAAATAGATTATGATAGAATTAAAAAGGTTAAAGAATATGTAAAAAGACCATTAGTACTACATGGTGCATCTTCAGTAGTTCCAGAATTTGTTGAAATTGCAGAAAAACATGGAGCAGATTTTGGTGGAGCTAAAGGTGTTCCAGCAGAAATATTAAAAGAAGCAGTAAAATGTGGAATTAACAAAGTTAATACAGATACAGATTTAAGAATAGCATTTGTAGCAGGATTAAGGGAATTTTTAAATGGAAATCCAAAAGAATTTGATCCAAGGAAATATTTTAAATTAGCAAGAGAATATACAATTAAAGTAATTACAGATAGAATGGAAGTTTTAGGTTCAGCTGGAAAAGCAGATTTATTCTAATATAATTAAAATCCCGGAAAAATTTTCCGGGATTTTTGCATTTTAACAATAAAAAATAGGGGTGATGGGAAAAATGAAAAAAATGGTGTTATTTTTATTTATTGTTTTAGTTGCAATAATATCTTTTGGAATTGATTACCACCTTATAAAAAGAAATGAATTTATACTGGATAATATTAAAAAATACGCAGAAAAAAATTGGCCTAAAGTTGAAACTAAAAATTTAGAAATTTATTTTGAAAATGATAATGAGTTTTCTAAATATGCATGGATTGTAGCTCAAAAAGAACAGGAATTTCTTGATAGGATGTTTTCATTTTTTAATATAGGAAATGTGAAAAAGAAGGCAAAAGTATTTATTCTAAAAGATAATGAGTTAAGTGCAATAATGAAAGTAAGTGGTTTAGCAATTCGTGGAGAAGAAATTTATACTACACCCTCAGTGTTAAGGCATGAATTGGTACATTTTGTTGAATCACAATTTCCATACGAAAAATATGGAAAGAATTATAAAAAAGGAAATATTAATTCTGAAATATTAGTGGAAGCAATACCGCAATATTTTTCTTCGGAATATTCAACGGCATATTTGAATTTTATTTTTAAATATGGAAAACTTTTAAATTTTGAAAATTCTAAAGAAATATTAAACGAAATGAGTAAAAATAATAATATCTATAGATATGGACCATCATTTTTTGAATATTTATTGAGTAAATATTCAATTGAAGAAATAAAAAATTTATATGTAAATTTATTTACCAATGTTGAAGAAATAACAGGGATGAATTTTGATGAATTAGTTAAAGATTGGATAAGGTGGGTTCGAGAGTATAAAAATAATGAATTTAATGGTATATATGCTCATTACTATTTTTATTATCTTTATTATGATAAATATATAGTTCCAAATATAGAACTTCAAAATATTTATAACTTTAAAACAGATGATAAAGTTACTGTATATAGGAATGATATTATTAGACATACTAATAATTATATAGAAATAATAAATCCTATAAAAAAAGAATATAAATTATTTAAAGGTAAATATATTTTAGATGAAAACGAAAAGTATGTAATTACATATGATATTATTTCTGATATATTTGAATTAAAAATATATGATAGGGAAACACAAAAATTATTAGATATCTTTACACTTGAGAATTATAGGAATAAATTTCCGATAGGTAAAATTATAAGTAATTTCATAACTATTTCAAATGGAAAATTTTTGTTTTTTTATAATATGTATGCAAAAAAGATTGAAAAAACTATTCCATATGAAAATATTGAGACAATAAAAAATATTAATGATAAAATTATAATTGGAAAATCTGATGGCACTATAGATATAATAAAAGATTATAGTGTTCAAAACACTATCAAGATTTCAGATTGGTTTATAAAGAAAATATTACTTACAAACAAATATTTAGTTGTAACTTCCGGTTTTAATAAAATAACTTTTTTAGATAAAGATACATATGAAACAGTGAAAGTCTTGTATCCTGAAAATGATTATATTAGTACAATAACTTCAAAAAATAATTATATTTATGTGTTATATTTATCTGGAAAAATATTAAAGATAAATCTGAATGATTTTAACATAATAAAGTCTATCAATGTAGGTAGAGTTGCATATCCTGAAATGGGATATTTAACAGATAATTTATTTATTAAATATATAGATGGATATTTGAGATTTTATTCTCTTGATAATGATATCGAAGAAAATAGGGAATATTATAAAAGATTTAAGAACTTAAAAGTATTTCCTGATTATATAGAAAATGCAAAAAGTTTTTATGAATCAGATGATGTTATAGTTTCTTATAATAAAATTGGAGATTATGAAATTATAGAAAATGAGTTTTGTGAAGTTGCTATAAGAAAAAATAATAAAGAAATATTAAATATTGAATTATATGATTATATTAGTAATATAAAAATAGAAAAAGATAAATTATTTATATCTACAGTAGATGGCGAAGTAAGAGTATATGATTTAAAAAGTAAAAAACTGCTTTTTAAAAAACAAACGTATCAGGTGGCAGCAGAGTTTGATGGAGATTATATTTATTATGGAAATAAAGATAAAGAAATAGTGAAATATGATTATAAAAACAAAAATGAAATAAAAAAGTATTATGGAAGTTTGGGATTTTTGGTAGAAATAAAAAGAGATTTTAGCAATAAAATTATGATTTCATATTATTCAAAGGATAAATTTAGGAATTTTAGTAATACACCATCTAATAAAGTTATTTTTCATTATAATGATGGGGAAAAATATTTAAAAAGTATAATAACAACATATCCTATAAAAAAAATAATTCCATATAAAAACAGTTATAAAATACTTATTGAGGATATTAATTCAAATTTGTTCGTATATAATATATTAAATGGAGATATGGAAAAGATAATCCATCATTTCTTTAGAAAGATAGTTTCTATAGATATAAATAAAAATAAACTCATAATGACAGATGGAAAATTTATAATAATCAAAGATTTGAAAACAGGTGAAGAAATAAAAAGATATTTAGTTGATAAAGGTTATGTGAATTTTGTAAAATGGATTTCTGAAAATGAATTTATATATATTCAAGAATATGAAATATATAAAGTTAAATTGTATCAATAATGAAATGAGGTGGTTGAAATATATTTTTCAATATTAACGCCTAAAGAAACAACAATAAAAATAAAGCGTTCAGAGTTTATTGGTAATGTAAAAAAAGTTAATACTGAAGAAGAAGCAAAAGAATTTATTAAAGAAATATCTTCAAAGTATAGAAATGCAACACATAATTGCTGGGCATATAAAGTGAATGGAAATAAATTTAATTATTCTGATGATGGAGAACCATCAGGAACTGCTGGAAAGCCTATATTTGGTATTATTGAAAAACACGATTTAACAAATATAGCAATAGTAGTAACTCGATATTTTGGTGGCGTAAAACTTGGAGTAAGAGGCTTAATAGATGCTTATTCACAATGTGCAGAAGAAACAATTATAAATTCTAAAATAGGAAAATATATAGATTTAAAAATATATAAAGTGAAAACAGATTATTCAAAACATGCGGAAATTGAAAGATTATTAAAAAGATTAAATGGGTGGAAAATAGTAAATCAAGAATTTGCAGCAGATGTAAGTTTTGAAATTGCAATAGAAGAAGATAAAGAAAATGAAATATTGAAAATATTAAAAAATAAAGGTCATATTGAATATTTAAGAACTGAAGAAGTTGGAATAAAATAGGCCATAAAAAATTTTGTATAAATAGAAAAAAATAAAAACCCTCTTCTTTATATAGTAGAATACCAAGAAGAGGGTTTTTAAAATGGCAAAGCAGGCCATATTTCCAAATGATGATGCATTAATGAAAATACTGTATTTAGCAACAATAGATGCAACAAAAAGATGGACAGCTCGATATAGAAACTGGAAATCTCGAACTATCCATCTTTTTTAAAGAAAGAATAACAAAATACGTCTATAATTCTTAATACAACTAAATTCAAAAACCTGAAATAATCAAGAATACATAAAAATAAATCTAAAAACAACACTAAAAATATATTCTCAATTTAATAATGTTAAATCTTGCAGTTAAAATTGCAAAAGAGTGTTTATTTCCAAAAAAACACATCAAAAACTTCTAAAAATTACTACTAAAGCACATTACAATATAGACGATAATTCATATGAAAATAATTTAAAAATAATAATCTAATTTTATTTAATTATTACCATCCAAGAAGAGGCATTTACACAAAAAATTACATGCTACCTAAAGTGAAGCTTTTACCTCACATTATTCAGAGATTGAATCACCTTCAATATATTTTAACTTTAATATTTTATCCCCAATTTCATCAAAATCATCATCATGAGTTATTATAAAACATATTTTGTCTTTTAATTCCTCTTTTATTATCCGTTTTATTGTTTCTTTTATTTCTTTGTCTATATGTGCTGTTGCTTCATCAAATATAAATACATCTGCTCCTTTTGCCAGAGCTCGAGCTATTGCTATTAATTGTTTCTGTCCTCCTGATAAATTTTGCCCGTTGTTTGTTATCATATGATTATCCTTTAATGGGAATTTTTTTATTAATTTTTCCAATTCGCTTTTTTTCAATATTTCTTTGTATTTTTCTTCTCTGATCTCTTTTGATGAATACATTATATTATTCTTTATTGTATCGTTAAACAGGAATATTTTCTGCGATACTATTCCGAATTTTTCTCTCAATGATTTTACATCTATTTCTTTTTGATTCTTTCCATTTATAATTATTTTTCCTCTATATCCATCACGTAATCACCCCATGGAATATTTGGAGAAAAAATAAGAAAATGATATCATTAAACTAAAGGAATGAAAGGGGTGTTTGGTATGAAAAATAGAAATAAGTATTCTCCTGATTTCAAACTTCAAGTTGTTAAAGAATATCTTAATTCTGATAAGTCTTTATCCGATATTGCTAGTAAGAATGGTATTCCTTCCCCTCATACTTTACATAAATGGGTTAAAAAATATGAAGATTCTGGTTATGATGACAATATCTTCAATTCTAAGAAAGGAAGGCCTAAGTCCATTATTTCTGATATTTCTAAGGTTCCTCCTTTTATTTATGAGTCTGCTGGTATTGTTAAACCTGATAATAATTCCAATGATACTAATTCTTTAAAGAAAAAAATTGAATATTATGAACGTCTTCTTATTGAAAAAGAGTTGCTTATTAAAATGCAAGAAGATGAGATTAACTTTTTGAAAAAAAAACACAACTGGAAAAAGTGACTTTTATTGGTAATCTTTTGATTGTTTTTAAATATAGAGATTTTGGTGTTTCTACTTCTTTTTTACTCAATCGTTATAACATTAGTTCCAGTTCTTTTTATTATAATACCAGGTTGTTTTTTGTTGTTAAAAGAACCAGAAAGTCTTATTTTAAAGGTCATTCCTATACTGCTGACGGTAAAAAAGTTTCTGATGATTATATTAAACAATTGCTTGTTGATTTGTTATCTATTGATGACCCTTTGAATCCTGAGTTCTTTTACAAAACTCTTGGTTCTAAGAAGTTAGCTGCTATTTTTAGACACAAGTATAATATTATTATTAATCACAAAAAGATTCATAGATTAAGAAAAGAATTAAATCTTATTAGAAATTATCGTCATCATCCAAAACATCCTAAAAGAAGACCTAAAAATCACGATATTACCAGACCTAATCAATACTGGGAATCAGATATTAAATTTATCCCCACTAAATATGATGGTTATATCGCAATACTTACTATAATCGATAGTTTTGATAGGGCTGTTGTTGGTGTTTATATTGGTAATTCTATTAAAGCTAAAGATTTTATTTCAACTTTAAGAAAAGCTATTAATTTTAGAGGTGCTACTCCTGATAATCTCATTATTAGGACAGATAATGGACCACAATTTAAAGCTAAAATTACTGCTGCTTTTATGGATGAATTAAATATTATTCATGAATTTGGTTACAAAAATAATCCTAATTCTCAAGCTTATATTGAATCTTTTCATTCTAGTGTTCAACGTGAATTTGTTGAATCTATTGAATTTGAACATATTGATGATGTTTATAATTACTATATTTCATACATTTATTTTTACAATAATTTAAGGCCTCACGGTTCTTTAAATTATTTTACTCCTGATTTTGTTTTTAATCTTTTTTCTAATCAAGATATTGATTCTAACTTAGACGAAATTAAATCTATTAAATTTAATGATTTTATTGTTTGTGTGAAAAAATGAGTTTTCCTTATTTATTCTCCAATATCCAGGGGGCAAGCCGCATCATATATTCCCAATAACAACTTCATCAACGTTGTTTTTCCAGAACCATTTGGTCCTTTTATAATTATTTTTCCTCCTTTTTTTACTTCCAGATTTATCTCTTTTAATACTTTCGTTTTTCCATCATATGAAAATTCTATATTTTCCATTTTTATCTCTTTTATCTCTTCTGTCAATTCCTCCCCTTTTATATTTCTTTCCTCTTCTGTTAGTTCTTCCATTATTTCTTTTACTCTTTTTAATGAATTCAATGCTGGTTGTATTGTTAATGTTGTTGTTCCCAGCTGTATTACAGGTGCATATAATTTTCCTATATAGTTTGCAAATGCTATATATCCACCTATTGTAAATCCTGAAAAGATTATATCTTTTCCTGCATAAATAATACTATTATTCCTGCTATTGCACTTATTAACGTTAATAATTCCATTCCTATTGAGTATAATATCCCCTGTTTTATCGCGGTTTTTACAAATTCTTTGTTATAATCAATATTTTTTTTGGTTTCTTTTTCTTCTATATTTAGATTTTTAACTTCTTCTATTCCGCTTATACTTTCCTCTAATTTTCCACTCATTTTTGCGCCTTTTTCCATTAATTCCATTGAAATCTTTGATATATTTCCCGTAAATTTACTTGTTACTATATAATACAACGGCATTATTGCCAGTGCAATTAATGTCAGTTTTACATTATATTTCATCAATATATATAACACTATTATAAATTCTATTATGCTTATCAATATTTTAAATGTTTGTTGTGAAAATAGTATCTGTAATTTATCTGTCTCTCCAACTCTTGCCATTATATATCCCGTTTCTTTTCCTTCAAAAAAGGTCATTGGTAATTTTAATACCCTTTTTAATAGATCCTTTTTTATTTCAAATATTATACTCTGACTGCTGATTATAAATATTTTTGAGGTTATATAGTTCAATATACTTTTTAATACATAAATCCCTATTAATGTTATACAAACCTTTTTTAAATATTCATAATCACTTGCCAATATCCCGTTATCCATTGCTTCTTTGTAGTATTTTGCTGGCATTATTGATACATACGATAATATTATTATCATTATCGTCGATGTCATCAATCTTCCTCTATGCCCTTTAGTGTATTTATAGAGAAATCCTATGTTTCCCATTTCACTACCTCCAGATTAATAGGTTCTCATTCATATATTTTCTCCTTATTAAGAAGAAATGGTGTCAGATATATTATTCCTATTATCAGCAATATTCCAAATAATATGTAGTACAATTCTGATATTATAAATATATTCTTTATTTTTTCACTCTTAAATGCAAAAAAATAAATTAATAAAAATAGCACTATTTTTATTATAAATGGATTATCTAAAATCATAAGACTAATTCCTAATATTGCACTTATTATTGTCATTCCTATAGGTATTGTAAGAATTAATGTAATTAGATCAGAAACTGTTGGATATATTCCTCCCGCAAATGGATTTATTATCATTCCTATTGTTATAGTCAAAATTTCTATACCTATTGTGAATATAAATAAAGCTATGATTTTACCAGCAAATATCTCTTTTATATCAAGTGGCGAAGATAATAAATATAAAAGATTCTTATTCTTTTTTTCTTCATTAAAAGCTATCCATCCATAGATATATGGAATAAAAAAAGAAACTAATACGCCTACAGTAAAATATGGATTGTATATATGTTTCTCTCCTATGTGCATTGTTATTGTCCATATTATTGTTACTATTATGAATAAATTTCTTTCTTTCTTTTTACGAAAGAAAGTCTTTAATTCTTTTTCAATTATAGCCCACATTTTCTTCATCCTCCCTGACAATTGAGATATACATATCTTCAAGTGTTGTTTTTTCGTCTTCTATTCTTTTTACATCAATTCCTTCTTTTCGGAATATTTCCAATATTTCATCAACCTTTTCTTCTGGTATAATTGTTGTTTTTTCATCAGATATATTTATGTTGTTTTCTCTTATTATTTTTTCAGGTATTTTTTGACTAACTATAATTTTTACTTTATCTTCTATTTTTAATGCTTTTTTCATTTCTTTTAATGTTCCATCAACTATAATTTTTCCTTTCCTGAGAAATATTATTCTCGTACATATTCTTTCTATATCAAATAAATCATGTGATGTTATTATCAATGATTTGTCAGTTCCTTTAAAACCTTTTAAAAAATCCACTATATCTCTTCTGGCTTCAGGATCGAGGTTTGATGTAGGTTCATCCATTATTACTAATTCAGGATCATGCGATAATGAATTTAATATTGCGATCTTTTGCCTCATTCCTGCTGAAAGCTTTTTTACCAATGTTTTTTTCTTTTCTGTTAATTTCCATCTATCAATTAAATCCCAGATTTCATTATTGTTCTTCTTATATACTTTTTGCCAGAATCTTATATTTTCTTCTATTGTTAAATCATCATATAATCCTGGTGTATCGAGCACCATACCTATTTTATTCTTTTCTGATTTTTTTATGTTTTTTATGTTTTTTCCAAAGATTTCTATTTCACCTCCTGTTGGTTTTAATAATCCCAGTATTAATTTTATTAATGTGGTTTTTCCAGCACCATTTGGGCCTATTATTCCTATTATTTCTCCTCTTCTTACTGAAAAATCCACCCCTTTTATTGCTTCAGTCCCATTATAATATCGCTTTTTTACTCCTTTAAATTTTATTATTTCCATATATATCCTCTCCTCTTATTTTAGTATTATCCAGAATAATGTTAATATAATTGCAATGACTATAAAATGTCTTAATTGACTTTTTAAATAATATTTTAATGTCCCTTCTTTATATTCCATTTTTATTCTGACTGTATAATATATTACTGAAACTGTCAATATTATGATAATTGAATATAACTCCATTTCAATCACCTCTTTTACATAATGATTTTCCATTCAATTCCTGACTTATTTTTACTTCTATTGCTCTGCATTCAAAACAGCCAAATCTATATATACATTCTTTACATTGTTCTATTTTCCCAAGATTTAGTTTCCAATATTTATCTATTTTATTATCTAAAAATACTTCTTTAAGAGCATTTTTGTTTTCTGCAACATCCCCGATTATTTCATTTTCCATTGAAGGACAGGGTAATATTTTTCCTTCTGCATTCAATGTTATGGTTCCATTCAAACACGGATGGTAATAATAATTATTCCAAAAAATTTCAGGCGATACTCGCATAAATGAATGATTCGTAAAACTTTTGTTATTTTCATCTAAAAGTTCTGAAATATATATTTTTGTTTTATATGTATTTATTATAAAATCAAGCATACTTTTAATTTTAAATTCAGATATTTCTTTAGTATCCTGTACAAAGGTTAATTCAAAATGTTTTATGTATTTTTTCATATAATCTAATGTTTCTATAAATAAAGAAAAATTTTTTCCGTTATTAATATTAAAAACATCATTTGCAGAAAATGTAACATAGAAATTTGTTTTTTTGTATATTTCTTTTTCTAACATTTTATTATTTCTAATATGTCTCCAATGGAGTAAAAACCATATTTCTGGCCTTTTTTTACTATTCAAACATATTTTTAATAAGTTTTCTATATTTGTATAAGAAAGGACGTTTCCACCATAAAATATTATGTTATGAACATTTAAATTCAATAAATTATTCAAAAATGTTTTGTATACTTTTAAATCTATAGAATTTACATTTGAATTTTTAGCACATACTAAACATGGATAACTTTTCAGTAAAAAACAAAATTTGCAATTCAAACTACAACTTGTAGGTATTTGAATATAACATTTATGAATTATTGGGGGGAGTTTTTGCATACCTTCAAGAGGAAGAATCATCCCTTTACGAGTTTTTTTTTCATATATAAAATTATCATAAAATTCCCCCATTTTTTCATTTTTTATTTTTTCTATTACGTCATATTTATTAATTGATTTTACATCCTCTATTTTACTTCCATTCTCTAATTGGATTAAAATGTCTGTCCATTCTTTTTCTAATTCTATCATATTTCCATTTTTTAAATCATAAATTAAACTTTTATTTTTTTCCCCGGTCACTAAAATATAATCTTTGTTTAATTTAAAATATTTATTTTTCATAAAAACACCCCACATTGTTTATATTTAGAATACTTGATTAAATCAAATATATTAATTCTTTCCTCAAGTAAATCCCAGTTTTCTTCAAAAGATTTTTTTATGCCTTTTTTGATATTTTCACAAATATTTGAAGGATCTTTTTCGAATTCCCCATTCCCCGCTAATAAAGCGAAACAAAGTGGGCACAATCTTGACACAGAACAGGTTAAGCATTCTGACTTTAATTTTTGATTGTATTTTTTTATTATTTTCTCTATTTTTGAATAATTCAACCAGGTTTCAACTGTACCAATAGGAAAATTATAGTTGATTTTCTCACAACAATGCAAGTCTCCCGAGGGAGATACCGCTATTTTTTCTCCTGGTATACATGTTCCTGTAAATGGAAGAAATGAAGGTCTGCTTTCATATAAATTTATTTTTATATTTCTATTAAGTATAGTAAAATATGATAATCCAAATAATAAAGATAAAAATTTATCATTCTCATTTTTTTTTAATTTTCTGGAAATATAAATTTTTTAGTTCGTTCATTTGAGAAAAAAACTTTTCCTTTTCTTCTTCTGAATATTGATTATACCAATTAGTATAAGAGTTTCCTATCATATTAAGTCTGATTAGTCTTTCTGATAAATTACTCCTATCAAAAAAATTTTTCATTTTTAATAAATTTGTTCCATAATCATAACACGCAATTATAGAACAATATTTTTTATAATAATGAGGATATTTCTCTTTTATTTTTAATATATTATTATACACAATTTCAAATGTACCCTTTTCATTTGAAAATACTCGTAATCTATCATGCTCTTTTTTAGAGCCATTAAGACTAAGAGCAAGAGAAATTTCATTTTTAACAAGAAATTTTATTATTTCATCATTTAATATAGTTCCATTCGTTGTGATAGTAAAATGACATTTGTATTTTTTATTTTTTATATATTCTATTATCTTTTTTATTAAATCAAAATTAAGTAAAGGTTCTCCACCATAAAATCCAATAGCTGGAATAAAATATGGATTTTCCTTTTGGGTTTGTGAAATATCTGAGAAGTATTTATCAATAGCTTTTTTGGCTATATCATAATCCATATGAACATTATTATGTGTTCTCATATTAGAATATTCTCCTGAATAAGCGCAATATTTACATCTAAGATTGCAATCTTCGGTAACAATAAAAAATAATTCTTTACTTCCTCTTTTTTTTAGATCATTTTCAATATTTGTAATATTAACCATTTTATCATCATAAGTATACATTTTTTGATGTTTGTTATAAAAGTTTTTAATATCTTCTTTAGATTGTATGAATATAACTTCTCCTGTAATATCAGAATAAAAATAAGAATTTCCTTTTTTTGTTTTAAAAATAAATCCCTTCATATTCCCACCTCTCAAATGCATATTTTATATAATTATTTTAAATTTATAATACTTAATAAAAAAACCGAGGTGAATTTTAAAAAAACTAATAATTTCAATTACAATTTAGCGCCAGTACCAGTTATAGTTCCAGAAATACCAGCTGCAGCATCCATTATAGGTATTATAGGAGAATCAGTTTGACATCCAACTCCACAAATTATTCCACAACCAATAATACATATTAAACCTTCTTCTTTGTTATTGTTATTAATTATTTTCATAAAACTCACTCCTATAAGGATACATTTTCCGCATTAGCATATGATGCCACACCCATTGCATCTAACAAAGGAGTTATTGTATCCAAAGAACATATTACAACGCATGCACCAGAACAAACAATGAAACATTTTAAACTTTCGTTTTTTGCATCATTAACTATTTTCATTTTCTTCCCTCCTGTGATTTTTTTCACCTCGGTGAATCAAAAATGAAATAATATGTAATTTGCAACTCAATTATAATTCTTCTATGCCATTGCCATTCAAAATAATCTTTCCAATAAAACAGACATTATAACCTTATGAAGATTCTAATTATGTTTTCCTAGTACTGGATATTAATAGTCATCTGAAAAATTTTTCATTTTAGTTTATAAACCACATTGTATTGCAAAAGTGTCATATGTTATAATATTAATGAAACAATTGAGCATAGAGCTGTTTTTTATTCAGAAACTTCAGTTTGAATTTGAGTATTGGTTGAATCTGTAGAATAAATATCTTCATTGTTTTCATCACTGAAAATAATTATAGAAAACAAAAACATTATTAATATTAACAATATGATTTTTTTCACTTTTTCACCTCCACAATTTTCATTTTATCAATGAATTTTTGTGGTTTTGTTAAACAAAATCCAAAATAAAAATCCGCTATTTATCAATGCTTTAGAAACTGTAATTTTTTAATTTTTAATTAATTTGTTTTCTTTTACATTTATGTAATATTTTTTGTATTTCTCTTATATTAATAAATTCAAAAATTTTTTCACGTTTTTTTATTTTGTATTTTTCCTTGATTTTTAGTTTTGATTCATTTTGGATTTTTGTGAAACATTTATGTTAATATATTTATACAAGGTGATTAAAATGAATACTATTTCTTTAAAAAAAATTATTAGTATTGTTGAATACGGTAAATATTCTCTTCCTATCCTTAATTGGGTTATAAGAATTTTAGATAAAAAAAATCATTTAAATTTATATATTGAATCATTAAAAGCTAAATGGGAAAATAAACATAATCTTGCCATTAAATATGCAAACATTATTATTTCAACAACAACAACAACAACAATCCTAAAAGAACTTGCAAGATTCGAAAAGATAAAAATTCTTATTATTTTAGATAAAAAAGATTACGCTAAAAAAGAGTATTTTTATTTGAAAAAAAATTTTTCTTTTATTCCAGAGTATGCTAGAAATTTAATTCTTCCAGGTTTAAAACATTTATGCTCCATTTATAAAGATGATTTGGGGGATATAAATATATGCAGTAATAAATATAATGAAAGTTATGTTCAGATGGCATTATTGAAATATTCTGAAGCAAGGAAGTTTAGAGATGAAAAGAAATATGATGAAGCATACAAGCAAGCAATTGAAGGATATATTTTAGCTAAAAAATTTCCTCATCCTACAATAATGTGTTCTGGATTAAATAATGCTGCGTGGTGGCTAAGAAATGTTGATAAAAAGAAAGCATTATATGTAGCAAATTTGTTAGAGTATTATCTTGGTTATTATTTTGAAGATTTACCAAAAATGTATAATCAATTTGATACTATTTTTGAAATCTATTTTATGAACAATAATATAAGAATTTTTGAGATAACTGATATTATTTATAAATTGCATAATAAATATTCTGATTTTAAAATTGGCGATAAATTCAACAAATTTATCTTTAGTGATAATATAAAAACTTACGAATTAACAAAAAATTTGAATAATTTTATATCAAAAAAAATAAAAAAAGAATGTTATCATTCATCAAAAAAATCCTCTGAATTAAGAAAGATTATTGATGATTATAACCTTTCATTTAATTCTAATTATCCTTTTGCTATAAATAATGAAATTTACAAGATTTATATTAAAAACAATTTCAACAGTAATATAGCAAAATTCAAAACAACTGTAAGAAGTAAAATTCCTAAATTGTTTTTCTCAACATATTCATCATTAATAGAAAAGCCATATTTTGCAAAAAGTCGCATTTTAAAATTAATTTTTGAAGGAAATAAGGATAAAATCATTAAATACTTCTCAAGTAATTATGAGAAGATGTATTTTTTTAATCTAATGTTATCAAATTTTCAAGAAGAAAATTTGATAGATAATTTTTATAATAATTCTCATCTTACTGAAGATTTTCTTCCTGACGAAGTCAGTTTATTTTACGTATCAAGAAAAAAACTCATCTTTAATCTTTTAAAAAATGCGAAAAATTTCAAAGAGTTTATTCTTAACTATTTCGAACTCAACGAGGAAGAAATGAGAACTTTTGATATGTTCTTAAGAAATTGTGTTCGTTATGATATAAAATGGCCAATTACGCCTTATCCTAAAGGAAAGGTTCGTGATTTTGCAATTAAATATGGTCTTGGTCAAAAACGTGTTGCTTTAGGATATTACTCTTTTGAAGACAATGAAAGACTTTTTCTTGATTCTATTATTGAGAAGTTTTTATAATGAAATTAGTGTATCCTGTATAAATATTTAAGAACTGAAGAAGTTGAAATAAAATAATAATGTCCCAGCAATTGAAATGCTGGGACATTTATTATTGTTATTATCCTTTTACAGAACCCTGAGTTAATCCACCAACTAAATATTTTTGCATTGATAAGAATAATAATACCATTGGAACTGCACCTAAGAGTGCTGCAGCTGTAAATAATCCCCATTCTGTTTCAAATGGCCCTGATGTAAATGTCTGTAAACCAACAGCATATGTAAAGTTTTGTTCGCTTGATAATACAATTCTAGCTAATACAAATTCATTAAATGTACCCATAAAAGATAATATAGTTACAACAGCTAAAATAGGTGATGCTAAAGGTAATACAATTAACCAGAATGTTTGGAATCGTGTAGCGCCATCGATCATAGCAGATTCTTCAAGTGAATCAGGGATTGTATCATAATAACCTTTGATAAGCCACATATTAAAGGAAACACCACCAAGGTATACAAATATCAAACCAGATAACGTGTCCAATCCAATAAAGCCAAAATAATCTCCCATGAATTTAAGCATTCCATATAATGCAACCATATACATTATAGCAGGGAACATTTGAATAAGCATTAAATACAATAATCCTTCTTTTCTTCCGATAAATCTCATTCTACTAAATGGATATGCCGCAACAGAGGTAATCATTACAGTTAGTATAGAAGTTAAACCAGCGACAATAATAGAATTTAGTAACCATCGTAAGAAAGGTTTTCTTTGCTTTGGATTCCAATTATCCAATAAATCATATATATTTTTATCAATATTTCTTAAATCTGATTTTAATGTTTTGTATTTTACTGAATCAGCTAAATCAGAAACGATTCTTGAAGCTCTTGAAATATTAGCTTTTGCTGGACCGTATTGTGAGTTATATACTGATGAAATTTTCATTACTGGTTCAATATCAGCAGTATAACCACCATAATTAATCTTTAGATAATCAGATGAATTATTTTCAAGTTTTTCAAGATTTGGATTTATTTCAGAGATAATTTTTTTAAAGGAAGCTTTGCTTTCCAGAAATTTTTCATTAGCTTCTTCTATATTTTTCTTTAATGTAAAAATATTCAAATCTTTTTTAGAAGGTTTATAAAATTCGAATAGCTTAGAACTTAATATATCTGAAAAATATTCTGATTCATAATAATTAGAAATAGGTATTTGAGCTATACTTTTTATAATAGTGAATTCACCATATTTTTTTAATTTTTCAAAGTTTTCTAGAACTGATTTATTTTTACTATATAATTCGTTGTATTTTTCTTGAGTTATTTCTAATTCGCTATTTAGTTTGTTGAGTGTGTTTTGATAATTTTCAAGTTTTTCAAGATTTGTTTTTAAATTTAATGCTACGGAATTTAATGTATCTAAAGTTGTTTTTACGTTTTTTATTGTTTCAATTAAGGTTTTATAAGCAGGAGATACGTATTCGAGTTCAGGATTTATATATATTAAATAGTTTTTTAACCATGCAAATGATTTTGTGTAGATTTCAATTGCATTTTTATAATTTTCAAAGTCAGCAAGGCTCGCCATGTTTTTGTTTATCTCTAAAAATGTATTAGATATATAGTTTATATCATTGGAAAGGGCTAAGACATTACTATTATTAATCTGTTGATTTTTATATTTTTTAAATATATTAACTGCCGATTCTATTTTTAGACTATCTGGCGCATAAATTTCTAATAAAGAAGATAAATCATTGTTATATTTAACTACTAATGATTCAATCTTTGATATATTGTTTTTTGTAATAGAAATATTTTTTTGTATATTTTTCATTTCAGTTTCATATAAGTTTATGTTTTCGAGATCTTTACCAAGCATTTGTTTTTCTAAATTTTCAAAGTATGAGTCAATTTTTTTTGCACTTAATGAAATATTTTTCCATTTATCAATAAGAGTTTTTACACTGGAATTTAAATTTGAAATATTTTCGTTATTTTCTATTTTTAACCATTTTTTATATGTTTTTATTTTCCATAAAGTATATTTTGGTGATGTGGAAAATATTGTTGATAATGTATCTTGATAATATTTTTCATTTTTTGTTGTTTTAGGAATATTATTTAATGTGAGCAATATTTCATTTCTTAATTTATAATACTCATTAATAGAATTCTTTAAATTATCTAATTCTTCTGATATTTTATCTGTGGTTATATCTGAGAGCATAGATTTTTCAATTTCTTCTAAATTTTTTAATTCAGATATTCTTGATTTATTTATGTCATTGATAATATCTTCTTTATTTGTTTCTAAAGAAGACAATAAATTCTTGAAGTTAGAATCAATATCGTCTAAATATGTATTTGTTTGTGAAATATATGCAGTAAAATCAGATAATTCATTATTTAACTTTTTACTAGCCTCTTCAAGACTTAACTGTGAATTTTTACCTATAAAATGTGCAGTTCCATTTATATCTTTTATTAATTCTGGAACAGTAGCTCTTGGGAATAATAAGTCTCTGTAGTAATTTAGTGTTATTCTTGATGAAAAAAGTTTTGGCGAAAAAGCAGCGTTATCTCTTCTGATGGATGTTGTTACAACCCAAACTAGTGGAAAAAGTACTATCACAATAATAATAATTAGAAATATATGTCTTAATAAATAATTTTTTTTCTGTATCATAGCCATTATCTGCTCACCTCTTCAAAAGCACCTGATAATTTGAAGTTAAAGTAACTAATTGCAGAAACAATTGCAAATATTAAAATAGATATAGCACTCGCAAATCCAAAATCCTGACCTCTCGAACCTTCAAAAGCCAGTTTGTAAGTATATGAAATCAGAATATCTGTTGAACCTGCTGGAGTAGTTGCACCAGGCATTGCAGGACCACCACCGGTTAAAAGATAAATATTTACAAAGTTATTGAAATTAAAAGCAAAACTACTTACCAATAAAGGAGTTAATGAAACCATTAATAAAGGTAAAGTAATTTTTCTGAATTGTGTCCACCTTGTAGCTCCATCAATAGATGAGGCTTCATATAATTCATCTGGGATACTTTGTAAAGCACCTAATGTTATGGTCATCATATATGGAAAACCTAACCACGTATTTACAATTAAAACGGCAACTTTTGCCCAAAAAGGATCATTTAACCATTTTATTGGTTGTAATCCTAAGTTTGTAATAATAAATCTATTTATAATGCCATATGTTTCATTGAAAAATCCATTTCTCCATATCAATACAGATATAAAGGCAGGGACAGCCCATGGAATAATCAACAATGTTCTATATAATATTCTGCCTTTCATTAATTTATCATTCAACATTAATGCTAATACCATACCAATAACAAAACTAAATAAAACACTTAAAGCTGCGTAAGTAAATGTCCACGAGAATATTTTTAAAAAAGGACCTGATATTTTAGGATCTTTTCTTATTCTATCAAATTGGTATGTTCCAACAAACGAAGAATAACCAATTAATCTTATTAATTCCCCTTTATCATTATAATCCCAGAATGCATTATCTCTATCTATAAGCTCTTTGTTGGTTTTAGTATTAAAAATAATAGTTTTATAAGTTTTTTTATTGTTTATAAAAACAGGTTTTACCCTCAATTCGTAGATTCTATAAGCTTCTGAAAATTTTTTATAAATGTATCTTGAAGATAATCTGTATTTTTTACCATCGTAATTTTTGAGTTCTAAAACACCGAGATATTTCTGTCTTAAAACTGAATTATAAAAAGCGGCATTTTTGAATGTGTCTGGATCAGTTGGGGAATAGAAATATACATACTTTTTTCCATTTTTTGTTTCGAAACCCAGAACATTATTCATTTTTTCTTCAATGGATAAGTTTTTAAAAGTGTCATCAAGTTTTCGTTTCAAAAAAGCAGTATAAATATTCCCATTAATAGAGACTGTCATATAATTTTCGTTTATAGGCTTTAAATTTGCAGAAGCATTTTTAGGGTTTCCCTTTGAATCATAGATTATCTCTTTAGGTTTTTCTGAAAGGAGCATTTCTTTATCGTTGTATAGTACAATTAAGAAATCTTCAGTAGGCTTAAAATTTTCTAATTTTACAAAAATTTTAAAATTATAGCTATTCCCATTTTCGGGTTCAAATAAATAGTTTGGATCGTTTAAGAGTATTTGGATTGCTTGATCTCTTGTGAAGAGATGACCAGTTCCGTAGTTTGTAAAAGCAGTTCTAACAGTATAATATATAGGATATACAGTTAGAATAAATAGAAAGAACATAGCAGGTAAGGTATATCTATATGGATATCCTTTTTTTGAGAAAATGGCTACATTTGCTAATACTACAAAAGCTGCAATAACAATTGCCAATCCATAATTGCCTAAACCCGATAATATAAAGATAGACCATATTAATCCGGCATTCATTAGAGCGATTACAGTGTATAACAAAATCTTACCAAGAGTTTTCATGGTGTCCCTCCCTTAAAATGTATGAAAAATTTTGATTTTTGGCTATAAACAATAATACTTAAATATTATAACATAAAATTAGCTTTTTTATCAATTTGAAAATAAAATATTATGTTAAAAAATAAATGTTATAATAAAATAATAAAATTTAGAAGAGGTGTGGATATGGAATATATAGCTTTATGCGCTTTGGGTTTGGAAAAGATACTTTCTAATGAACTAAAAAAGATGAATTATAAAATCGAAAAAGCAAATGACGGAATGGTTGAATTTTATGGTAATGATTATGAATATTATAAGTTAAATTTGAATTTAAGAACAGCAGAAAGAATATTTATAAAAATCGGAGAGTTTTATGCTGAAACATTTGATGAATTATTTTCAGGAATTACAGATATTAAATGGGTAGATTTTTTACCTAAAAATGGTAAAATTATAATTGATAAAGTTAGAACATCTAAATCCGTATTATATAATCAATCAGTAATACAATCGGTTGTAAAAAAAGCAATAATTGAAAGATTAAAGAAAGAATATAAAATTAATAGTTATCTTGAAGAAGCTGGAATATATAAATTTAGAGTATATATAAAAAAGAATAAAGTTACAATTGTTTTAGATACAACAGGTGAAGGATTGCATAAAAGAGGTTATAGAAAATTGGTGAGCCAAGCTCCTTTGAGAGAAACAATTGCTGCTGCAATGATTTTGAAAGCTGGATGGAAGAGGAAACATGTTTTAATAGATCCCTTTTGTGGTTCTGGAACCATTCCTATAGAAGCTGCGATGTATGGATTAAATATAGCTCCTGGTCTTTATAGACATTTTGTTTTTGAATCATGGCATAATTTTAATAAAAATAGATTAGATAAAATAAAAAAAGAAGCTATAGATTCCATAAAATATACAGAGTTAAAGATATATGGGTTTGATAAAGATTATAAAATGATAGAAATAGCTGGGAAGAATGCTGAGAACTTTAATTTAGATAAATATATAAACTTTGAAAAAAATAATATGGAAAGTATAAAACTGGATTATGATGAAGGATACATTATTACAAATCCACCTTATGGGGAGAGATTAAAAGATAAGAAACATGCAGAAAAAATATATGAACAAATGAGGTATTTAAGAAAAAAATATCCTAAATTTAAATATTCTATAATAACTTCACATGAAGATTTTGAAAAATTCTTTGGAAATAAGTCAGATAAAAAAAAGAAAATAATAAATGGGAAACAAACATTGTATATTTATGAATATAAATAATCAAGGGAGTAGAAGTAATGAAAAAATATTCATTGATAAAAGTATTTAATAAACAAAGTATCATTTTGTTAGGATTAGTGTTTTTGTTTTTATATCCAATAACCATTTATTTTAATATAAGAGATGAAATAAGTTATAAGAAAAATATATATAATAAAATATCAAATATATTTTTTACAGAAATTACCAAAGAAATTGATAGTGTTTTAGTCAGAACAAAAAAGGTTATTATTGAAATTCCTCCACAGGAAATATTGAATTCAATAAAAGAGGTTGGAGCATTTGGAGGATATTCTATTATAAGGGATAAAGAACTTTTGAATTATTCTATTGAAAAAAATAAAATAATATTAAAAAAGATATTTTTGCCTACAATAATAAGAGAAGTGCTGAGAAAAATAAATTTTGAAGGAAATTATATAATGGTATCCTTAAAAAAAGAAATTATTTGCTCAAATGAAAATAATATGAGAAACATAGATTTCAGAAATATAAAATTGATTAATAAAAGCATTATAAAGTTAAATGATAAGTATTATTATGTGCGATTTAATGATAGTACATATAGTGTATATCCAATATATATGTTAATGGACCTTGATTTAAATTTAATAAATTACATTTTGAAAAGTAGTGTTCAATGGATAATTGTAGTTGGAATTATATTTATAATATCTTTTTGGATAGATAAAAGATATTATATAAAAATTCAAAATAGTATAGAAAAGTTTTCTATAGACGTTGAAAAAATTGGAAATAAAATTTTGAAAGGTGAAGAAACAAATTATATTATTTCGAGTACAGGTATAAAAGAGATAGATAATATTGGAAAAACTTTAGATGATATGTTTAAAAATAATATAGAGTATATTGAAAAAAATAAAGTTCTTATTCAAGAAATTATAAGTTTGTTAGGAAATATTTCTGAATTTAGAGATGAAATAACTGGTAATCATATAGTTAGAGTTGGGAAAGTAGCTAAAATAATAGCTTCTAAGATTTTTAAAGATGAAAAAATAATAAAAGAGTATTATTATGCTGCTCAGATGCATGATATAGGAAAAATAGGAATACCAGATAGAATATTACTAAAACCTGGAAAATTAACTGAAGAAGAATATGAACAAATGAAGGAGCATACAAAAATAGGATATAAAATTTTGAAAAAAATAGATGATGAATTTTTTGATTTAGCAGCAAGAATAGCGTTATATCATCATGAAAAGTTCAATGGAACAGGATATCCTTATGGGCTTGAAGGTAAAGAAATACCAATAGAAGGAAGAATCGTTGCTGTTTGTGATGTTTTTGATGCATTAATTTCAGAAAGACCATATAAAAAAGGATTTTCAATAAGTGAAGCAATAAAAATTATTAAAGAAGAAAGTGGGAAACACTTTGATCCGGAAATAGTACAAATATTTCTTGAAAATATTGAAGAAATAAAAAGTTACTATAAGGAGATGTAAATATGAAGGTGCAAAAAGTAACTATTGTGATACTTATTTTGATAATTACATATTTTTTAATTCCAAGAGAAAATATTACAGTAGTTACACAGATGTCAGAAAATGAGACTAAAGGGTTGGAAAAGATTTTGAAATCTTATAGTTTAACCCATTTTGTTAAATTTGACATAAGAAGAATTCCATTTTCAGGCCACTTTTCAAGAATTAAGGAAATTATAGATTCTAATCAGGAAGTAGATATAGCAAGAGTTGATATAAAAATGCCTGAATGGTTTAAAAAATATACATATGGAGAACCAACATTACAAGCTGTAGATTGCCTTGTAATGTTGTATAATAAAAAATATGTGGATGCACCTCCAAATACATTAGATGAATTATGGAATTTTATTGAAGAAAATACAGTAGATATAAATGGGCATACTTTTAAATCATCTGATTTTAATAAAAGTAAAATAGATAAGTATGCAATTTATTTACCGTATAATTCTGGGTGGTGGATGAGTACAATTTTTGGAAGCGAAGATAAGAATTTTCTAACCAAAAAAGTAAATAAAGAAAAATTTATAAAAATAGCAGAAAAGATTAAATATTTATATAAAAACCAGCTAATTCCTAAATCATCGGAAGATTTTTATGACGATATGATAAAAATGTTTTCTCAAAATGAAGTAAAGATTATATATAATGGTCCATGGAGTTTTTCGACTTTAAAAGATAAGAAAATAGATTTTGGAATTTCTTTAATCCCTAAAGGTGAAGATACAAGATTTTCTCCTATGGGAGGACAACAATGGGTAATATTAAATAATAAAAAAATTGTAAATAAGGTTTTTAAGTATCTTTCAAGCGATAAAGTAGCAGAGCAATTTTATAAATATAATAATACAATTATGCCAAATAGGAAGCTTTTAGAAGAATTAGAGAAAAAAGGGGATATTGTTGCATCACAATTAAAAATGGCTATTCCTATTGATAATAAAATTGATTATATTCTTTATAAATTTTTTAGTAATGATTTTGTTGATTATTTAAATGACCAAATCACATCAGAACAATTATTTAATAATTGGATGAAAATGATAAAAGGAATAAATTGAGAAGTTTATTGAAATGTGTCATTATTATTTTTATTAATTAATTAAAAGAGAGGCTAAAGAGCCTCTCTTTTAAGATATTATTATTAATTCTTGATCACCGTCTATGTTATCTCCTTTTTTTACAAGAATTTTTTCAACTACCCCATCATAGTCACTTAATATTTCATTTTCCATTTTCATAGCCTCTATAACCAATAATTTTTGACCTTTAGAAACTCTATTACCCTCTGCGACATTAATATCAACTACTACTCCAGGTAATGGTGCTTTTACAACATTTTTTCCAGAAGATACTGAAGCTGTTGCAGCTGGTGTTGGTTTAGGCGCAGCTGCTGTTTTTGGAGTTTCGGCCCTTGGCGCGGTTGGTACAGATGCGTGAACAGGTTCTGGTTTCTGAACTTGAGTTGGTTGTGATACTGTTTCTACACCTAATTCTTCAACTTCAACTTCATAAGTTTTTCCGTTTACCTTTACATTGAATTTTCTGATCATTTTCTCCCTCCTAATCTTTTAGCTCTCCAGGTAACAACAGGTGGTAACATTCCCCACATACTATATTTTTTATTTTTCATTATAGTAGCAGGTTTTATACTCTTTATCTTATATGATTTATTTCCCATAGCCATAGTAATTGCTCCCATAATAGCAGCAACTAATTCGCTATCATCTTCAATTTCTTTTGATAATTCTATATTATTTACAGGTTTTGGATTTTGATGAGGTATATTTATCTCTTTTTTTACTTTTTTTTCATTTGTTGGAGAAAGGAATCTAAAAAAAACAAAAAACATACTTAAAATAAATAAAACCAAAAATACAATTACAATTCCTACGAATGTAATAGATAATACATTACCCATAATTACACCACCAATTATAATGGAATGTTTCCATGTTTTTTATTTGGTCTTGCTTCCGCTTTCGATTCAGACATAAATAATGTTTGGATTAAAACTTTTCTGGTTTCTCTAGGATCGATAACATCTTCAATATATCCTCTTCCAGCAGCAACATAAGGATTAGCAAATTCTTTCTTATATTCTTCGATTTTTTCCATTCTTGTTTTTTCTGGATTTTCAGAATTTTTTATATCTTTTCTAAAAATTATATTTGCAGCACCTTCGGAACCCATAACGGCTATTTCAGCTGTAGGCCAAGCGAATACAAAATCAGCCCCAATGTGCTGCGAAGCCATGGCAATATAAGCTCCACCATAAGCCTTTCTTAAAATAACAGTTAGTTTTGGAACAGTAGCTTCACTATATGCATATAATAATTTGGCTCCATGCCTTATTATTCCACCATGTTCTTGATTTACACCTGGTAGAAATCCTGGCGTATCAACAAAGGTAATAATAGGAATATTAAATGCATCACAGAATCTAATAAATCTAGCAGCTTTATCTGAAGAATTTATATCTAAAGCACCTGCTAAGAATTTAGGTTGGTTTGCAATAATACCTACACTTTTTCCGCCAATTCTTCCAAATCCTACAACAATATTTTGTGCATAATATTTGTGAACTTCAAAGAAAGAGTCCTTATCTAAAACTAAATTAAGAATATCTCTTACATCATATCCCTTTTTAGGATTTGGAGAAACAATATCATAAATCGTTTCTGGTAAATCAAAGTTATTATCAAAATCAAAATCTTCAGGAGTTTCAAGATTATTTGATGGTATGTATGTCAATAATTTTTTAGCAATATTCATGGCTTCTTCATCTGAGTTTGCTATAAAATGAGCTACACCACTTTTAGCATTATGGGCCATGGCACCACCAAGCTGGTTTTTGTCCACATCTTCGCCAGTAACAGCTTTTATAACTTGAGGACCTGTTATAAACATTTGCGAAGTTTTATCAACCATAATTATAAAATCAGTTATTGCAGGTGAATAAACAGCACCACCAGCACAAGGACCAGCAATTATTGTTATTTGAGGAATAACTCCAGAAGCCAGTGTGTTTCTATAAAAAATTCCACCATAACCATATAATGAGTCTACACCTTCCTGAATTCTAGCTCCACCAGAATCATTGATACCAATTATTGGCATGCCATATTTTATAGCCATATCTTGTAACTTCATTATTTTTTTGGCATGCATTTCTCCTAAAGAACCGCCTTGAACAGTAAAGTCTTGTGAATAAATAGCGACTTTTTTACCATTAATTGTTCCAACACCAGTTATTACACCGTCATATGGAAATGATTTTTTATCTAAACCAAAGTTTGTACTTCTATGTTTTACAAATAAATCAGTTTCTACAAATGAGCCTTCGTCTAACAGTAATTCAATTCTTTCTCTGGCAGTTAATTTTCCTAATTTATGCTGTTTTTCTATTTTATCAGGACCACCGCCTTCGAGTAACTTTTCTTTTCTTTTTAAAAATTCTTCATAAATTTCTTGAAACTTTTCATCCATTTATTACACTCCTTTCGAGTATTATTGGTGTTCAACTAATTCAACAAGTACTCCATTAGTTGTTTTAGGGTGTAAAAATACAACTTTTGTATTGTGAGCACCATTTTTTGGTTCATCACTTAAAGGTTTTAACCCTAATTTTTTTGCATTTTTAATTATCTCTTCAACATTCTCAACTTCATAAGCAATATGATGCATACCTTCACCTTTTTTAGCTAAAAAACCGGAAACTTCTGAATTATCATTTAATGGTTCAAGTAATTCTATTCTTGTGTCTCCTGCCTTTATAAAAGCAACTCTTAAACCTCTATCTTCTAAAATTTCTTCACCAGTTATTTCCAAACCAAGTAAATCATTGTATAATTTTAAAGCGTCTTTAATTGACTTAACAACTATACCAATATGATCAATTTTTTTCATTTTTATCCACCTCACATACATACTTTATTATTTTTTCTTTTAAATCAGTCATGTTTTCAAAATTAAAATTTGCTGATTCAATTATATTATCAATATTTCTAATTATAGAACTTCTAACACGTCTTTTTATTCTTCTTTTTTTTCTAAATTCATATTCTCCCGTTTTTTTAATTTCTTCAAAGTGTGAGTCAATCCAATCAATAACATCTTTTATTCCTTCATTTCTTATAGCGCTAACAGGAAGAATTATCTTGGTTTTGGATTCGCTTTCTAAAGACAATGTATTTTTTAATTGTAAGACAAATTTATCAGACTCTGGTAGGTCCATCTTATTTACAATGTATGCATCAGCAATTTCCATAATACCAGCTTTAAACATTTGAATCTCGTCCCCGGTATTTGGAGATAATACAAGAAGGATTGTATCTGCAACAAATATTACTTCAATTTCTGACTGACCTGCTCCAACAGTTTCGATGATTATTTTATCAAATCCAAATGATTTCATTACATCAACTATATCATAGATAGAATCGCATAACCCACCAACACTACCTCTTGAAGCAACACTTCTGATGTATATATTATCCCTTCCGGAAAGATTTCTCATTCTAATTCTATCTCCCAAAAATGCCCCGCCAGAAAAAGGACTTGAAGGATCTACGGCAATTATTCCTATCTTTAGTCCTTGATTACTCCATTCTTTTACCATTTTTGATAATGTGGTACTTTTTCCTGCTCCGGGACTTCCAGTAATGCCAATTATTTGTGTTTCTTTTTTTTGTTTTGGTAATTGTGAAATTATATCCCATGCATAGTTTATATTATTCTCTACAAGAGAAATTACCTGTGCAAGAGCATATTTTTCTCCATCTTTAAATTTTTCTATTATTTTATCAAGCTTCTTTTGAATTTGCAATTTCTTTCACCTTGCTGATTATTGTTTCAAGAGGAGTTCCTGGACCAAATACCTCTTTTATTCCCATTTCTTTTAAAGCAGGTATATCATCTTCAGGTATAATACCACCTAAGAATATTGGTATATTAGCATCTTTTTCTTTCAGTAATTTTAATACTTTTTCACATAATTTCATATGAGCACCAGATAATATAGATAAACCTATTATTTGTACATCTTCTTCTAACGCAGTGTTTACAATATCTTCTGGAGTTTGTCTGATTCCAGTATAAATGACTTCCATTCCAGCATCCCTTAGAGCTCTCGCTACAACTTTTGCACCTCTATCATGACCATCTAAACCGGGTTTTCCAACTAATACCCTGATTTTTTCCATTATTAGTCCTCCTCTTTTCTATTTTATAAAATATTTATATTAAGATAGTTGAAGATTCAAATAAACTGATAATGTATTTAAATTATAGAATTACAGCTTCGTGATATTCGCCATAAACATCTCTTAATACATCGGTAATTTCACCTAATGTAGCATAAGATTTTACAGCTTCTAAAATATAAGGCATAACATTCTCTTTATTTTCAGCAGCATTTCTTAATTTTAAAAGATTCTTTTTAACGAGATCATTATCTCTTTCTTTTCTTAATTTTCTTAATTTTTCTTTTTGTCTTTCTTCAACTTCTGGATCTACTTTTAATATAGTACCACTTTTTTGTTCTTCTTCAACAGTAAATTTGTTTAAACCAACAATTATTTGTTCTCCATTTTCAACAGCTAATTGAGATTCATATGCGGAATTTAAGATTTCTTTCTGTATGTAACCATCTTCAATAGCTTTAACCATTCCATCCATTTTTTCAATTTTATCTATATATTTTAAAGCTTTTTCTTCAATATCTTTTGTTAATGCTTCTATTACATAAGAGCCTGCAAATGGATCAACTGTTTCTGTAACACCAGATTCATATGCAATAATTTGTTGTGTTCTTAATGCTATAGTAGCAGATAGTTCTGTAGGTAATCCCAATGCCTCATCATATGAATTTGTATGTAATGATTGAGTTCCACCTAATACTGCAGCTAAAGCCTGCATTGTAACCCTGATAATATTGTTCAATGGTTGTTGGGCAGTTAATGTTGAACCTGCAGTTTGAGTGTGGAATTTTAATCTCAATGCAGCTGGATTGGTTACATTAAATTTATTTTTCATTAATTTTGCCCATAATTTTCTGGCGGCTCTAAATTTAGCAATTTCTTCTATAAAATTATTATGGGCGTTAAAGAAGAAAGATAAATTTTTACCAAATATATTTGGATCTAAACCAGCTTTTATAGCAGCTTCTACATAAGCTAAACCATCAGCCAAAGTAAATGCGACTTCTTGAACAGCATTAGCTCCAGCTTCTCTAATATGATATCCACTTATACTGATTAAATTAAATTTAGGTAAGTATTTTGATCCATATTCAAAAATATCCACAATAATTTTCATTGAAGGTTCTGGTGGAAATACATAAGTACCTCTAGCAATATATTCTTTTAAAATATCATTTTGTATAGTACCTCTTAATTTTTCTTGTGGGACTCCTTGCTTTTCTGCTACAGCTATTAGCATGGAAAGTAAAACAGAAGCAGTAGAATTTATAGTCATGGAAACGCTAACTTTATCTAGCGGAATTCCATCAAATAATATTTCCATGTCTTTTAATGAATCTATAGCTACACCAACTTTACCAACTTCGCCTTCGGACATAGAATGATCAGAATCATATCCAATTTGTGTTGGTAAATCAAATGCTACGGAAAGACCTGTTTGTCCCTGTTCTAATAAATATTTATACCTTTTATTTGATTCTTCTGCTGTTGCGAATCCTGCGTATTGTCTCATTGTCCAGAATCTACCTCTATACATTGTTGGTTGAACACCACGTGTAAAAGGATATTCGCCAGGGAATCCTATATCTTCCAAATAGTCTATATCTTTTATATCTTCTGGAGTATATAATCTTTTTAATTCTTCATTGAAAGTTGTTTTAAACTTTTCTTTTCTTTCTGGAAATCTTTCTAATGTTTTTTTCAATGTGCTTTCTTCCCACTGTTTTTTCTTTTCTAAAATTTCATTTAATTTTTCTTCTTTAAACATAAAGCACCTCCAGATAAATTTTTATATAAAATACACCATAATATATTTTACAATATTTTTCTTTTTTTTGCTAATGAAAAAAACCACAATAAATCATAATTTCAACTAATAATTAAGGATTATCTTCAATATAATAAGAATAATAAATTGGCATTAGCAATAATTATATGTTATTATATTATATAGATATTAATTGAAAATTACGGGAGGTTTTTGTATGGCTTCGGAAAAGGAAATTGTATATCCTAAATTTATTGATGGAGACATCATTTTTTTCCTGGAAAAAAATGTTACACAAAAGCAACTTTTAGAAGAACTTTCTGAGAATCTGGAAAAATTAAGTAATTTTTTTTCAGAAGGGGATGGTTTTTATATTTTAGTGAAAAATCCGGAGATGTATTCTATAGTTCCTAAAGTTGGTAAATTGGCTAAAGAAAAGAATTTATATTTATCAGGTGTATATTTTGAAGATCTCCCTGAAATAAAAAAGAAAAAAAGAGAATTTAGATTAAGTGGGACGAATATTTATAAAAAACATGTAAGATCTGGACAAATCCTTGATAACCCGGGTGATATAATAATATTTGGTAATGTTAATCAAGGTGCTGAAATTCGTGCTGGTGGTAGTGTTATAGTATTTGGAAAAGTAAAAGGCACTGTAAGAGTTGGTATGACACAACATAAAAATACATTTATTGTAGCATCTGAAATGGATTCTCCACTTGTAGAAATTTGTGGTATAGTTTTAAATAATTATGCATGGCCTGAGGGTCCTGTTTCGATACATTACGACAATGATCAAATAAATGTTGAACCTATAGAATTATAATGGAGGTTATAAAATGGAGAGTAAAGAAATACTAAAACTCTTGAGTGATGCAGTTGGCGTTTCAATGTATGAAAATGAAGTTAAAGGAAAAATAATTGAATTAGCTAAAAAAATTTCAAAAAATATAGAAATATTAGAGGTTGGTAAAGGGTCATTAGGGATAAAATATGGAAACGGTATGAAGAAAATAGGTTTGTTTGCCCATATGGATGAAATTGGATTGGTGATTTCTAAAATAGTGGATGAACAGTTTGCTATGATTCATACCATAGGAGGAGTTGATCCGAGAACATTAATAGCCAAACGAGTTAAATTTTTCACCCAAAAAGGTGTTAAATTAGGATTAGTTGGTATGCTAGCACCACACTTACAAAAACAAGAACATAGAAATACTGCTCCAGATTTTGACAATTTATATGTTGACTTTTCTATAGATGGAGGAACTGAAGATATTGAGATTGGGGATATTGGAGTTGTTGATGTAAAAGCAGATGAATTAAATGGCAAAATAACAGGAAAAGCTATAGATGATAGGGCGGGATGTGCAGTACTTTTAAAAACATTAGAATATCTTGAAAAATTTAAATTAGAAGATAAAACAGTGTATTTTTTATTTAATCAAGGGGAAGAAATAGGATTAAAAGGTGCTAAGAGAACAAGTTTTGAAATTCATCCAGAGGTAGGAATAATTTTAGATGTTACTTTTGGAAGTGATACACCTGGTCATTTTGAAAAAATAGAAATGGGAAAAGGTCCTGCAATTGCTTTAGGACCAACCATGAATAATGAAGTTACAGAAAAAATAATAGAAACAGCGAAAAAATACAATATAAATTATCAACTTGAACCATTACCAATAAGAAGCGGAACTGAAGCGGATATTGTTCAAATTGTGAAAGAGGGAATAAAAACAATAGGTATTTCTATACCTATTTTAAATATGCATTCTTCAGTAGAAGTAGTAGATCCTTCTGATATTGATAAATCAGCAATGTTAATAGCCCATTTCATAGCAGATTATGGTAAAGAAGGTGAAGTGAATGAATAACTTATTAAAATATTTGCCAGAATTAACAGAATTGCCAGGAATTTCTGGAAAAGAGGACAAGGTTAGAGAATATATTTTAGAAAAGATAAAAGATAAAGTTGATGAATATCATATTGATGTAATGGGTAATTTAATTACAAAAATTAAAGGTAAAGATTCATCTAAAAAAGTTATGTTATTAGCCCATATGGATGAAGTGGGATTTATGGTAACAAAAATAAATGATGATGGAACTTTTCATATTTCACCAGTTGGAGGAGTTGATCCAAGGGTTGTATTTGCTCAAAGATTGAAGGTAAATGGTGAAATATTATCAGTTGTTCAAATTAAACCAATTCATCTTTTAAGTGCAAATGAAAGAAAATCAAAACCAGATTACAATAGTTTTAAAATATATACAGGTTTTTCAAAAGATGAAATTAAAAAGAAAATAAAAATAGGAGATATGGTAACCTTTGATACAAAGTTTTACATGAATGGTAATAGAGCAGTTTCAAAGGCTTTTGATGATAGAGCTGGATGTTCATGGATGATGAATATTATAGATAAAATTGCTGAAGGAAATAAACCAGAATATGATACTTATTTTGCTTTTGTAGTTCAAGAGGAGGTAGGATTAAGAGGTAGTGGTGTAGCCGCATATCAAATAAAACCAGATGTAGCTTTAGTATTAGAAGGTACAACAGCAGGGGACTATCCTTTGTTGGACGAGGATAAATGGGCAACACATCTTGGAAATGGCCCTGCAACATTTTTTATGCATTCTGGTGTAGTTTTATCAAAAGAAGTTTTTGATAAAATTTTAAGCGTTGCAAAAGAAAATAATATTATGTTACAATTTAAAATGAGAACTGCTGGGGGTACAGATGCAAGAAGATTAGCTATTACATTAGATGGAATCCCCTCTGGAATTTTAGCGGTGCCTTCGAGGTATATACACTCACCAAATACAATTATAGATATTAATGATTATATCAATGGATACAAATTATTGGAACACTTAGTAATTGAAGGGAGGATTTTAAAATAATGAAAGAACTAATAAAAAAATTAACTGAAGCAAAATCTCCAAGCGGTAGGGAAAATGAGATAAGGGATATTATAATAAATGAGATAAAAGAATATGTTGATGAATATAAAGTTGATAAATTAGGAAATTTAATAGCCATTAAAAAAGGCGAAAGTGATAAAACAATATTATTTGATGCTCATATGGATGAAATAGGATTAGTTGTAACACATATTACAGAAAATGGTTTTTTAAGAGTAGAGCCAGTTGGTGGAGTTAACCCCAGAATTTTAATTGGAACAAAAGTGCAGTTTAATGGACATATAGGCGTTGTTGGTTTTGAAGGAGAAACAATGGAAGAATATTCTAAAAATATGAATAATATTAATTTTGATATATTATTTGTTGATATAGGGGTAGATTCAAAAGAAGAGGCAGAAAAAATAGCTCCAATAGGAACATTTGGGACATATTATGCACAATTTAATGATTTAGGAGATAAGGTTATTTCAAAAGCTTTAGATGATAGAATTGGTTGTGCTATCATGATAGAATCTATTAAAAAGATAAACAAACCAAAAAATAATTTAATATTTGCTTTTACAGTTCAAGAAGAAGTGGGATTAATAGGTGCTTCTGTAGCTGGATATAACTATGATATAGATATGGCAATTGCTCTTGATGTAACAGCTGCTGTCGATACACCAAAGGCATTTAAAAGAATGTCTATGAAATTAAATGGAGGGCCATGTATAAAAATAAAAGATGGATATACTGTAAGCGATAAATTTGTTGTAGATTATTTAAAGGAAGCAGCTAAAGAAAATAATGTGAAATATCAAATGGAAGTTTTATTATTTGGAGGGACAAATGCTGGAGGGTATCAGGTAACAAAATCTGGAATACCATCTGGAACGATTTCTATTCCTACAAGATACATTCATACTCCGCATGAGATGGTATCAATGTTTGATGTTGAAGAAACTGTTAAGTTAGTTATGGCTTTATCTAATAAATAATGGTGATTAAATGAAAAAACAAGAATCTTTTAAAGATTTTTTTGTTTTTAGTTTGATAATATTTATTTCTTTATACATATTTTTATTTTATATGAATACAAGCTATTTGGAAAGAACGGTTGAAGAAATAATAAACCGTTCTTCTATTTCTGTTGTAAATACTATTGATGAATATAATAAGAAATATGAAAATCTTTCTAAAGATTTTAGTAATGATATTAGAATTAGTTCATATACAAAATCTTTAGTTTATATTTCATCTAATTTTGATGATTCAAGGTTGCATATGTATGAAGCTACTTATAAACGCTTAGATGAATATATTAAGGAAAAAATGGGAATATTATCCTTTAACGGAAAGGTAATAATTACGGATTTTGATAAAAATATATTATATCCACAAAAAGTTAATCTTTTAGATTATAATATGTTTGAAACAAATTTAATAGCTCTTGAAAACAGTAAAGGTTTAATTAAACATTCTCCAATATTTTCTTTTAATGACAAAACATTTTTTTATCTTTCTACATTTATTTTCGATGTAAATCAAATTCCTATAGGCTATTTATCCTTTGAAGTGAATGTTAATTTTGACTGGTTGAGAAGTTTCTCCATGAAAGAGATAAGCTTTTATATAGTTGATAATAAAACAAAACTTATTTGGCCGGGTATTTCTCTACCTTATTTTATTTATTCAAAATTATTTTTATCAAAAGAAGAAAATAGAAGGTTTAATTTCAATGGTAAAGTATATGATATTAAAAAAACAAATTTTGGTGATAGTATTTTTCTTTTATCTATATTTGAAAACAGAAATTTATATATTTATTCAGTAATGTATTTTATCCTAATTACGCTTTTTTTTGTCAGTATAATGATGGTTTGGATAAAAAAATATTTTCAACATGAGATTAATATTTCAAAAAAACTATTTGATATTGCAGAAGATTTAGAGTTGGAAAATGAAGAATTAATTGTTAATAGTATAAAAAATATTAAACATATTAGAAAAGCCCTTTTTCAAAATGTGTCATCTTTTGAAGAATTGGAAAATAAAATAGTAGATGCCATTAGGGTTTATGATGATATAATATATATTTCTTTTTATAGGAAAAGAATTAGTAATATAGATTATACCTCATATGAAATATATAGTTCTGAAAATTATAATATATCAGATGGAACAATAGAAATATTAAAAAGTACAAAAAATTTTTATGAATATTCTTTTAAAGAAAAAATATTTGATTTGGATGGTTTTTTAATAATTAAAGAAAATAAATTTGGAGATGTTGAAAAATCTATGATATTTGATGGAGTGTTATTTTTATTGAAAGAACTTTATATAAAGAAAAACAAAATATATAGTATAGAAGATTTAAAAAAATTCTATTTTGAGAAAAGTTTTAGAACTATTTTAATTGCTAAATTTGATGAAAGAGTAATTAATTTAAAAGCAATTGATACATTTAGAAGTTATGTGTTTAGAGTTCAAAATAATTTGATTTTTCTAAATACATTTGATTCACACTTTAATAATGAAATAATAGAGTATATTGATATTATTTGTGAATTTGAAAAGGTCAATGCTAAATTTATTAGTTTCAGAATTCCAAAATATGAGGCTAAAAAGAAGAAATTATTTAAAGAGATAGAAAAGGTTTTAAATACGCCGTGGGGGAAAATTGAAAATTCATATTGAAAATATTTATAGGCGAATTTTTGATTATTTAATTTTTTTTGATAATAAAAAATAGCCCTTTTTAAAAGGGCTATTTTGTTACTTTCTTAAAGAATAAAAAGCCTTTAATCCTTTATACTCAGCAACTTCACCTAATTCTTCTTCAATTCTTAATAATTGATTGTATTTTGCAATTCTCTCACTTCTTGATAAAGATCCAGTTTTTATAAATCCTGCATTCATAGCTACTGCCAAATCGGCGATAAATGTATCTTCGCTTTCACCAGATCTATGAGAAACAACATTTGTCATATTACTTTTCATAGCTAATTCCATAGCATCTAATGTTTCTGTAACAGAACCGATTTGATTTAACTTTATCAAAATTGAATTTGTTGCTTTCATATCAATACCTTTTTGTAATCTTTTTACATTAGTTACATATAAGTCATCACCAACAATTTGTACTTTTCCACCAACTTTTGCTGTGAAATTCTTATATGCTTCCCAGTCTTCTTGATCAAATGGATCTTCTATTGAAACAATAGGATATTTATCAATTAACATTTCATAATATTCCATAGCTTCGTCAGCTGATAATTCTTTACCATCGATATTATATACTTTCTTTTCTTCATCATAATATTCAGATGCTGCACAGTCTAAAGCGATAAAAACATGTTCTCCCGCTTTGTAACCAGCGTCTTCAATAGCTTTAATTATGAATTGAATAGCTTCTTCATTTGAATTTAAGTTAGGGGCAAATCCGCCTTCATCTCCAACAGCTGTAACATGGCCTTCTTTTTTTAACAATGATTTTAATGAATGGAATACTTCAGCACCAGCTCTTAAAGCATCTGAGAATTTATCGAATCCTGCTGGAACAATCATAAATTCTTGAATATCTAAATTGTTATCAGCATGTTCTCCGCCGTTAACGATATTCATTAAAGGAACAGGTAAAACCTTTGCATTAGGACCACCTAAGTATTTGTATAAAGGAATTCCCAATGAATCTGCAGCAGCTCTTGCAACTGCCATAGAAACAGCTAAAATAGCATTTGCACCTAATTTTGATTTGTTTTCTGTTCCATCTAATTCTAACATTACTTTGTCAATTAAAGGTTGATCAAAAACATTAAATCCTACTAATTCTTTTGCTATAATTTCATTTATATTTTTTACAGCTGTTAATACACCTTTTCCTTTAAACCTTGATTTATCACCATCTCTCAATTCTAATGCTTCAAATTTTCCAGTTGAAGCCCCTGATGGAACGATAGCTTTTCCCATAGCACCACTGGCTAATTCTACAACAGCTTCAACTGTTGGATTCCCTCTTGAATCTAACACTTCTCTTGCGTTTACTGAAACAATTTCATCATACCACATGTTTCTCCACCTCCCTAAGGTTTAACAAAAGTACCAATACCAGAATCTAATATAGCATTTAATAAGTTTCTTTTTTTAAAGAAATTTAAAACAATTATAGGCATTTTATATCTTTTACAGATAGAAAAAGCCTCGGTATCCATTATTTTTAATCCTAAATTTATAGCATCATCATATGTTATTTTATCATATTTTTTAGCATTTTTGAATTTTTTGGGGTCTTTGTCATAAATTCCATCAACTTTTGTAGCTTTAATTAAAACATCAGCTTTCATTTCAACAGCTCTTAATGCAGCTGCAGTATCCGTGGTAAAAAATGGATTTGAAGTTCCACCTGCAAATATTACGACATAACCTGCGTTGAAATATAATTCTATATCATCGTAATGAATAATTCTTACAGAAGGTAGATTTACTATTTGTGAAACCACAACCGTCTTAATTCCTTTTTTCTCAAAGTAATCTTTTAAATAAAGAGCATTAATTACTGTTCCCAACATTCCTATATGGTCTCCTATGCTATTTGTGACATTTTGCAACTCGCGACCTCTAAATAAATTTCCTGCTCCAATTACCATGCCTAATTTTATTCCATTTTTAACTACTTCTTTTATTTCATTAGCTAAATACTCTAAGGCATTTTCATCAAATCCTTTTTTGTCTTCACCGGATAATACTTCACCGCTTAGTTTTAATAGGATTCTTTTATACATATTTACCCCCCTTTTCCTTAAAAAAAAGGGTGGACAACAACCACCCCTATATATTATTCTCCTATTTCAAATCTTGCAAATCTTGAAACTTGAATATTTTCACCAATTTTTGCAATAGCTGCAGTAATAAGATCTTTTATTTTTGTTCCTTTTTCTTCTGCAAATACAAATTCCTGTTCTAATAAGCAATTATCTTCAAAGAATTTGTTTATTTTGTTTTCTACGATTTTTTCAATAATATGTTCAGGTTTTCCAGATTCTTTCATTTCTTCCATATATATTTCTTTTTCTTTAGCAATAACTTCTTCAGGAACATCTTCTCTTTTTAACCATTTTGGTCTCATAGAAGCAATTTGTAAGGAAATTTGTTTTGCTAAATCGTGAAATTCTTCAGTTCTTGCAACAAAATCTGTTTCACAGTTCAATTCTAATAATACACCAATTTTTTCATTGTGATGAATGTATGAGTAAATAATTCCTTCACCGGTGCTTCTGCTAGCTTTTTTTGCAGCTTTTGCAGCACCTTTTATTCTTAAAATTTCAACAGCTTTATCAAAATCTCCATCAGCTTCTACTAAAGCTTTTTTACAATCCATCATACCTGCACCAGTTGCATCTCTTAATTTTTTTACATCAGCAGCAGTTATAGCCATTTCAATTCCCTCCTAATATTTTCTTAAAATTCACAAAGATTTTAACATAATAACTTTTCTTTTTTTAAACATTGTTATTACTAATTTTTTTAATTATAGCATTTTCTACATTTTTAGGTACCCATTGAGAAATATTACCACCAAATTTCGCCACTTCTTTTACAATTGTAGAAGAAATAAAAGAAAATTCTGTATCTGTCATCAAAAACAATATTTCGAGATCTTCATGTAAAGATCTATTTGCATTTGCAAGCTGTAATTCGTATTCAAAATCAGAAACAGCCCTTAATCCGCGAATAACAACATTAATATTTTTCATTTTTGCATAATCGACCAATAAACCTTCATAACTTTCAACATGAATATTTTTGTAATCTTTTAATGCATCTTTAGTTATTTGGACTCTCTCTTTACAACTGAAAAAATATTTTTTATTAACATTATGTAAAACAACAATATATAACTCATCAAATATTTTAGCAGCTCTATCAATTATATTTAAATGGCCATATGTTATAGGATCAAAACTTCCTGGATATATTGCTTTTGACATATTATACCTCCAGATATTTCTCTATTTTTCCTGCTCCTAAAATAACCCCATCTTTATCATAAACAACAGCAAATTGTCCTGGTGTAACTGCGAAAATTGGTTCTTTAAAAATTACCTTTATTTTATTTTCACTAATTTTCTCTATATATGCATCTTTTTCTTCATTTCTCTTTCGTATTCTACATCGAGCTTCAATTTTTTCAAAATCGACCATAAAATTAAATTCTCCAGCTATGAGGCCTTTAAAATAAACTTTATCTGTTGGTGCAACAATAATTTGGTTTTTATCCGGGATTATTTTATATACATGCATTTTAATGTTTGGATTTTTAAAATATTTAATACCTGTTCTTTGACCTATAGTATAATTTGTATAACCTGTATGTTCACCTATTACATTCCCATCTAAATCTAGCGCTTCACCTTTGGTTATATTTATATTGTTGTCTTTTAAAAAACGTCGATAATCATTATCTGGTATAAAACATAATTCCTGGCTGTCAACTTTTTTTGCAATATTAAGGTCTAGCTTTTCTGCGATTTTTCTTATTTCATCCTTTGTATATTTCCCATTTGGGAATATAATTTTTGGTATATATTTTTTATCAATATAAGCTAAAAAATATGATTGATCTTTAGAATTATCAATACCTTTTCTTATTATCCATGTATTATATTTTTTTGAAAATTCGCTTATTGCATAATGGCCAGAAGCTACAAAATCAGCATTATATTCTTTAAGTAAATCAACAGCTAAACCAAATTTAAAATATTTATTACATAACATACATGGATTTGGAGTATATCCTTTTTTATATTCATTTATAAAATAATTGATTATTTTATCTTTAAATTCTTCGTATATTTTGATAACTTTTAATTCGAACCCTAATTTATTAGCAATTCTCAGAGCGTCATAAGTGTCAGAAGGACTACAACAAATTTTTTTCTTTTCAGGAATTTTTAAAAATATTTCATCAGGAATAGTCTTAAAATGTACACCTATGATTTCATATCCCATTTCTTTAGCTAAATAAGCAGCAACAGAACTATCAACTCCTCCGCTCATTAGCATTATCAATTTTTTCTTCAACAGTATTTCCTCCCATTAATTCCAATTTTTCTCCCAATTTTACTAATTCAGCAAGCGTTATTTTAGAAAGTTCTTGCATTAAAATAGCGTTTACTTTTTTCCATATATATCCAACCGCACATTCTGAACCAAGAGTTTCGCATTTTCCTGTGACAACACATTCGTATGATTGAAATGGCTTATCGAGTATATAAATAATTTCACTTAATTTTAAATTTTCTGGTTTTTTGCTTAAAGCATAACCACCGTATCTTCCTCTTACAGAATCAACTATTCCATATTCTCTCAATTCGCTGAAAATCTTTTCTAAAAAGTCTTTAGGTATTTTTTGTTTTGAAGATAGTTCATTTATAGAAACTCTTTCAACCCCATTTTTGTGGAGAATCGCAAGCTCATATAATGCTCTTAAAGCATAACTACTTTTAACTGTTAATCCCATAATTTTACCTCCTATTTTTTTCCCCAACAACATAAACACTTACATCTTGTGTATTTTGAGCAAGTCTTACATCATTAATATATATATCTAAGCGATTACCTCTAATTTTTGAACCTATATCCTCAATTTCGAAAAAACCAAAATTCGGAGAATTTCTAAATTCAGGTATATATACTACAGTTCCTAAAGGCAAAAAATTTGGATCCGCAGCAACTGTAACCCATGGTCTGGGGACATTTTGAGATTTTGTTAGTCTAAATGCTGGATAATAGATTATTTTATCATCCCATTCTGTATAAAATGTTGCTTTAAAGTTTCCAAGATATTTAAAAAATAATTTCATAGGATCTTTAGGCTCCCCATTTTTCCATATTTCAAAATTAAATAATTTATCTTTTTTAACCGTTCCTAAAATAGTTTCTGAATCTACCCACTTTCCTTCTTTTACATTAATTGAAATTAAATTTGAGTAAACAGTAACAACTCCATTTCCATGGTCAATTTTAATATAATAACTATTATTAGATAAATTGCCAGTTTCTAATACCCTTCCAGGTAATGCGGGTTTTATAGATTCATTTTTTAATGGTAATATTCCCAGCCCTACTGCTACACCAGTTGAAATTCTATCGCCGAATCTAATAACTATCCTTTCATAATTTGCAGGTGTAGTATAGCTTAAAGGCCAGTTTAGGAATTTCTCAATATTATTCACAGGGATAATAATTTTTTGTCCAACTCTAATAGTTCTTGGATCATCTATATTATTGGCCACTTTTATTAAATCAATACCATTATATCCTAATCCAAAAGCTACTGCAATCTGACTTAAAGTATCTCCGGGTTTTATTTTATAAATAATCTGGTCACCAGAACCAAACAAATTTTTAATTTCTGCATTTGAAAATGATATTAAAGCATTTGTTAGTTCTCTTTCAAGCTCTTCTAATTTTGTTTTGTATTTTTCGTCAAAAGTGTTAATAGGTCTTGAAGATAATAATTCAAAAGAATTTTTAAGGTTTCCTATTGTCTTATCTACATTATCCAGCTTTTCTTCAAGACTTTTAATTTTAAGTAATTCTTCACTTTTGGTTTTATAAAATAGTTTAGCAACTTCTCTTTGGGTTTCGGTTTCAACAGATTCATAAACGTATTTTTTTAGATTTTCCTCACTTATAATTCCGGATGTGTTTTCTTTAAATTTGGAATAATCGTTTTTTAAAGAATCTAGATCATTTTCAAGTGTTTCAAAATTTATTTGCCAGATTTTATCCAATGAGTTTACGGTTTTTAATAAATTATCAATATTTGTTTTAACAGACTTATCAATAGAATTTTTTATTTCAGTTGAACTAAGTGTAATTTTATATAGATCTGTGCTTAAATCTTTTAGTTTATTTTCCAATATTTTATTATTCTGCCTTAAATCGGTTAAACGCTTATCTAAATCAGAAATTTGAACGCTAATATTTGAAAAATTCTTTTCATTATTTTGTTTAAATTTAAGAAATTCAGTATAATAATCGCTTACTGAATTTTGTACATTTGTTATACTTGAATTTAAAGAAAAAACATTCTGATTTATAGTATTTATAGATTCCTTAAATTGTTTATTTAAAGAACTGAATTTTGAATCTATATAGTTTTTATTATCTGCGAGAATCGTTGAATCTTTAGTAATAAATTTTTTTGTAATTGATGGTAAATCTTCGGTTTTTACGGTTTCGTTATTTAGGATTTGTATATTGTTTTCGATATTTTTTAATCTATTTTCAAAAGTATTTAATATATCAGTATAAAATTTGTCGTCTTTTCTTTTTTCTAATACGGAAATTTTACTTTTTAAATCGTTCAAAGATTTATTTATAAGTGACAACTCAGAATTATAATCTTTTAATATTTGTTGAATTTGCGTATTGGATGAATCAAGGGTGTAAGATATATTTTTTATTTCACTTTTTAATACCCTAATGTTATTAGAAATATCATTTATTTTTTTATTTGTTTGATTAACATAATCTTTGTACTCAGTAAGTGTTTGATTGTAATTGTTTAAAGTTAGCTTTAGAGAAGTTACTTCACTTTCCAGATTGTTTAATCTACTTTCTATTTCAGGGTTAGTAATAGTTGGTTGAAGCAAAGAACATGAATTAAAAAAAATGCTTATTACAAAAATAAGTATGAATATAAAAAAATTTTTTCTCATCATAGATCACCTTTCAAAAATTCAGCTTTTTTTACATAAGGATTTTTACTATTTCTATATCTTCCTACAAGTTTATTAAAAAATTCTTTTGCTTCTTTTCTTTTTCCTATACGTAAATTTGTATATCCCTTAAAAAAATAATAAATAATTAATTCTTCATCTGAATTTAAATTTTTAAAATTTTCTTCTAATATTTTTACAGCAGAAATCAATAATTTCAGTTCTTCCATCGTTTTATTTTCATCCCTAAAAATCCAGGCAAGTCTAATTAAACTTTTAGCAACATTTCCGGGTTTGTTGAGAATTCTATATATTATTCCAGCAAGAGCATATTGTTTTTTTAAAAATTCCGTATCTTTATTTTTTGTATTATCAATTCTTCCTAGTTTGTCACGAGCTCTTTTTAAATAATTTTTTAATTCTTTTTTTGTTTCTTTAGAAACTTTTTTTAATAAGTCAGTATCTTCAGAAAAGAATGTAAAACCGCACTTTGGACAGGTTAAAATAGAAAAATTTTGTGGATTAGGTCCTTTGAAAATAGGTTTTAGATCATCTTCATATTTTTCAATTCTAATACTGTCATATTTTATTTTAGTATAATTAAAAGCTCTTCCGCATAAAGGACAGGTAGTAGAATCTTCCCAAAAGTCTCCCATTTATTACACCTCTTTTTATATCTTAATACTGCTAAAATTATTTTACCATTTCATTGCAAAATTTCCAAATACAACATATTAAATTTTACATTCTAATAAATAGAAAATTTTGAAATTACAGGAATTAATGATAAAATATATGTTGTAAAAATAAAAGCAAAATTGAGCAGGAGGTTTAAGATGGGTTTTTTTAATAAGATAGCTAAAGGGTTGAAAAAAACAAGAGATAAATTTTTTGGGAATATTAAAACGCTATTTTCTGGAAGAACACTTGATGATGATGTTTTGGAAGAGCTTGAAGAAATAATGATTTTATCAGATGTTGGAGTTGAAGCTACACATGATATATTGGAGAAATTGAAAGAAAGATATAGAAAAGAAAAAAATGAAGATCCACTTCTACTTTTAAGAGATATTATGGTAGAACATCTTGACAATAAGCCTTTGGAATTTAATCCGGATAAAAAACCTTTTGTTATTTTAGTAGTTGGGGTTAATGGTACAGGGAAAACCACAACTATTGCAAAACTGGGAAAAATTTATAAAGAAAAGGGGAATGATGTTGTGTTTGCTGCTGGAGATACATTCAGGGCAGCAGCTATAGAGCAATTAAAAGAATGGGGAAATAGATTAAATATTGATGTAATTGCACATTCACATGGAGCAGATGCTGCAGCTGTGGCTTATGATGCTCTGAATCATGCAGTAGCTAAAAATAGAGATGTAGTTATCATTGACACAGCAGGAAGGTTACATACTAAAAGTAATTTAATGGAAGAATTGAAAAAAATAAAGAGGGTAATTCAAAAGGTTATACCAGATGCCCCACATGAAACATTATTGGTATTGGATGGAACAACAGGTCAAAATGGAATAGTTCAAGCGCAAGTTTTTAAAGAAGCTATAGATTTAAGTGGTATAGTAGTGACGAAATTAGATGGTACTGCAAAAGGTGGGATAGCTTTCGCTATAAATCAGGAAATAGGCATTCCAATTAAACTTATAGGTGTGGGAGAAAAGGCAGATGATTTACAGATTTTTGATCCTAAGGTTTATTGTAATGCATTATTAGGTATAGATGAATAATAAAACCGATGCATTTCAGCATCGGTTTAGTTTCTTATTTTGTTCTAAATAGTCTATCTCCTGCATCACCTAAACCAGGTATTATGTAAGCGTGGTCATTTAATTTTTCATCAAGTGCAGCTGTGAATATTTTTACGTCAGGATATTCTTCTTCAATATTTTTAACTCCTTCAGGAGCAGCAAGTAAAGACATTACGATTATATTTTTAACCCCGAACTCTTTAACCTTTTTTATAGCGTATCTAATAGAAAAACCAGTTGCTAACATTGGGTCAACAATAAAAACATAGTGATTTTCACTAAAGGGTGGGAATTTTAAATAGTATTCAACAGGTTTTAGTGATTCTGGATCTCTATATATGCCTAAAAATCCAATGCTTGCATTAGGTACAAGACTGAGAATACCATCCATCATACCAAGTCCCGCTCGTAAAATTGGAACTATAGTTATTTTTTTGTCTTCCACCATTTCGCCGATAGTATGCTGAATAGGCGTTTCAATTTCGACTTTAATAGTTGGTAAATTACGTGTGGCTTCGTAGGTTAGCAATTGGGTTATTTCCTTTAAAAGTTCTCTAAATTCTTTTGGTCCAGTATCTTTGCTTCTCATAATAGTAAGTTTATGTTTTATTAAAGGGTGCTCAACAACAGTAAGATTACGAAGATTCATTTTTGTGCCTCCTTTTTTATATTCTTTCCAATTATACCATAAAATTTTTTGAACAATTTAATTTTTTTGATAAAATATATAAAGATTTAGAAAAAGATAGAGGTGAGGGAATGAAAATATTATCACTGATGAAATATGAACTCTTGAAAATTTTTAGAAATAAAGGTTTTTTATTATCGTTGATTCTTATTCCGGTATTGCTGTCGTATTTAGGTTCCAACCTATTTCCAGAAAATATGTTATCTGATTATAAAATAGCTGTATATAATGAGGATAATTCTTTTTTAGGAAGATTTGGTTTTCTTTTTTTGAGTCAATTTTTTAAATGGAAAGATGCTGTTCAAATAACATCTCAAAATGAGCTGGTAAAAGCTGTAAAAGATAATGAATTTGATTCAATTTTAATAATACCAAAAGGTTTTATGAATAATTTAAAAAATTATAAGAATACAAAATTAATTTTAGTACCCAATCCCAATGATCTAGATAGCAGTGTAGCAATTTATACAGTTGTAAAAGCGTTGTTTAATGAATTATCTGGAATACCTGAAATTTCAACGGGATCTACAACTCAATTTCTTCTAAAAGGCGGAATCTCTGTAGATAAAAAGAGAAATCCTCCAGATATTGAAATACAAATCCCTAATATAAAAGATGGAAGTTTAAAAAATATAAAAAATGCGTCTCTAGATTTTCAGGACATGTTAGCTCCATCTGCAATACTTGTCTTAATATTAATTTTTTCAATGGGAGGTATAGGTATTTCAATTTCGCAAACCAGGGAAAATGGATTATTGGATATATATAGAGCAAATGGTTTGAAAATATGGGAATTCTCATTATATAAGCTTTTTACATATATTATCTTAGGTCTTATTTCAAGTGTTATTACATTTTATGTATTCAGACATTTTGGGAGTAATTTTTCAGGCGGCGAAATGAATATGATGATTTTAATAATTTTAAATGTATTTATGTTTGCAACATTTGGATTATTAATTGCTTCCATTTCTAAAACAACAAGAACTACAACATTTTTATTAGCTATATTTATAGGTACAATGGTATTGTTTGGTGATGTGCTGATTTCAATTCCAAAAGATTCTGTGTGGTATAAATGGTCGTATGCATTACCGATAAAATATTCCATAGATTCTTTAAGAAAAGTAGCTTTATTAAATTACAATCTTTCAATGGTAAGTAAAGATTTATATATTATGTTATTATTTACAATAATGTCATTCATTATTAGTTACATATCACTCTCTTATATTGAGAAGAAATAGGCTCGTTTTAAAAAACGAGCCTATTGTATTATTTTATAATATTTAATTCTTTACCAATCTTTTCAAACTTTTCTACAGCAAAATCTAAATCTTTTTTCGTATGTGCGGCACTGATCATAACCCTGATTCTTGCTAATCCTTTTGGAACTGTTGGGTATCCTATTGATTGTGCAAATATACCCTCTTCAAATAATTTTAAACTAAATTCTTTTGCTACCTTTGCATCGTATAGCATTACAGGAGTAATTGGTGTTTCGCTATGCCATGTATCAAAACCAAGAGCATTTAATTTATCTTTAAAATATTTAGCATTATCCCATAATTTTTCTACTATCTCTCCACTTTCTGTTAATATTCTAACTGCCTCTAAAGCAGCACCAGTTTCTGCTGGTGATAATGAACTACTAAATAAGAAAGGTCTTGCTTTTTGTTTAAGATATTCAATTAATTCTTTTTTACCAGCAATAAATCCACCAACAACCCCAAAGGCTTTGGATAATGTCCCTACTTCTATGTCCACTCTACCGTGTAAATGGAAATGGTCGACAATTCCTCTTCCACTTTCGCCAAGAACACCTTCTCCATGGGCATCATCAACCATTACTATTGCATCATATTTTTCTGCTACTTCAACAATTTCTGGTAATGGCGCAAGATCTCCGTCCATACTGAAAACACCATCAGTTATAATTAAAAGTCTTCTAGCTCCATTGTTTTTGGCTTCTTTTAACTTTTCTTCGAGATCTTTAACATCTTTGTGTTTCCAGACATATTTTTTTGCTTTTGATAGTCTTACACCATCTATAATACTTGCATGATTTAATTCATCAGATAAAATAGCATCTTCAGCAGTTGTTATTGCTGGAATAACAGCTTGATTAGCATTAAAACCAGATTGTACAACGAGAGTTGCTTCTGTTTTTTTAAACTCAGCAAGCTCTTTTTCTAATTGGTGATGGATATCCATTGTTCCAGCAATGCTTCTAACAGCGCCTGGACCCACACCATACTTTTCAACAGCAGCAATAGCAGCTTTCTTAAGTCTTTCATTGTTTGCGAATCCAAGATAATTATTTGAACATAAGTTTAATACCTTTTTCCCATCAACTTCAAACCAAGCACCTTGAGCACCATTTAATGTTCTAATAGTAACAAAAAGACCGTTTGATTTTAATTCATTCATTTCAGAAACTAATTGTTCATAAAAATTCATAATATTCCCCCTTATTCTGAAATTTTTAATACAATTTTTCCACTTTTTTTAGAATTCATAAGTTCAAATCCCTTTTCAAATTCTTCCATTGGAAGAATATGGGTAATTAATTTTGATAAATCTATTCTTTTCGTCCTTAACCATTCTGAAGCAATTTGCCATGTTTCAAACATTTTTCTTCCAGTTATACAATGAATAGTGATATTTTTAAATACTGCAGTATTCATTGCAAAAGGTACAGGATTTGTAGGAAATACACCTAAAATCGCTGCTTCTCCAGCATTTGTTAAAGCTTCAATTCCATCATTTAATGCAGTTGGATTACCAGACATTTCCAATAAAACATCTGCACCATCATTATTTGTTAATTTCATAACTTCTTCAACTAAATTCTTTTCTAAAGGATTTATAATGTAATCAGCACCCATCTCTTTTGCCATATTTATTCTATATTCTGAAACTTCGCTAACAATTACAGTTGCGGCGCCAGAAATTTTCGCAACTTGAACTGCAATTGCACCAATTGGACCAGCCCCTGTTATTAAAACTGTTTTCCCTCTTAAGTCTACTGAGGTTACAGTATGAATAGCATTTCCTAAAGGTTCCATAACAGAAGCGTATTCTTTTGGAATTGAAGGATCTAATTTCCATAATACAATCTCTGGAACAACAACATATTCTGCAAATACACCGTCTCTATCTACACCTAATATTTTCATGTTTTTACATACATGCATTTTCCCGGTCTTACATTGCTTACATACACCACATGGGATATGGGTTTCAGAGGCTACAATATCTCCTGGTTTTAATCCTTTAACCATAGGTCCAACTTCTACAACCTCACCCACGAATTCATGTCCATCGATCTGTGGTGTTTTGATTCTTTCCTGTGACCATTCATCCCATTTCCAGATATGAAGGTCTGTTCCACAAATGGAAGCATTTAAAACTTTTACTTTAACTTCGTTTGGTTCTTCAATTTTCGGTATTTCTACCTCATCTAATACAAATCCTTTTCCTGGAAATTTTTTTACAATGGCTTTCATAGTTCCCAAGATAATTCACCATCCTTATTTTATATTCATTATTTAGTTTAACTCAAAAATGAAAAAAATTTCAATGTCATTTTTTTCAGATTATTCTTTGTTATGGTTCTTGTGGAAGGATAATATTAAAATATGTTCGTTTTACTCAGGATTATAATAAAAAAATTCTTCATCTTCCACAATAAGTTTATTTTCTAATAAAATATTGACTTTATCTTTAGGTATATAATTTAATATAAAACTTTTTGGAAGACCTTTAATATTAGAACTTCTATTATATACTTTTCTTAAATTAAGTAATAATATTTCTTCTTCTCTTTTTTTCATAAATGAAGCTATTTCAAGAAATGTGATTTTAAGGTTTAGGAAAAATTTATTATAATAATCCTTATCTTTTAGAAGTTCGGTAAAAAGTTGGTATGATTCTTTTTTGAAACGAGTTTTTTCAACTTTATAATAATCTATTAAGTTAATTCCAAAAACTAAAGAGTCAAGACCAAAATAATCTCCCTCACAAAATACCTGTCCTAATTTCTCCTTTTCTTCATATTTTAATGTAGAAATAACAAGTCCTGACTGAATATAAGCTATTTCTTTTATATCTTTTGAAAGGTTTGTTATTAACTCACATTTCATTTTTATCACCAGTATTTTTTTTGTTAAATATATTTAAAAATACGTCATAATTTTCTATTCTAATCATCATTTCACCCCAGGCTGGAATTCCCCAAAATCTTAATATTTCTAAATATTCCTCCAGAACTTCCTTTATTCTTTTAGAATCGTTACAATATATACATGATAAATACAAAAAATATTTTACTAATGCTCTATCTTCTATTTCTATGGATTTCTCAAATCCATAGATTAAATCTTCACAAAGTTGGCTATTGCCTGTGTTTTTTCGTATATAATTTGTTGTAAAAACTATTATACCGGCCAGATCAATATTTTCCTTATTGAATAGTGATTTAAAGCTTTCTGTAGCAATTTCTGGATCCTCTGGGAGTTCGGATTCGAATATTTCACCGGCATTTAAGATTTGATCTAATTCTGCTAACAATACATCTGTTTCATCGAGTTGCATGTCTTCAATTAGATCTTTCCTATTTGTCACCATTGCTTTTGAAATTAAAAGTTCATAAATGTTAGGTGTAATTCCATATAAACTATTAAAAAAGATATTTATATATAGTTTTCCAATGTGTTCCAGGAATAATGAAAATTCCTTTTCTTCAAGTATCTTTGGTATAGTGTCTTTATCTATTTTCAATACTTCAACTTTTGTGTTTGCCACATAGCTTTCTAATAAAGGTTTTCCTGTTAAAAAACCCATTGCGCCAATAAATTCTCCAGAACTCAATTCTCTATTTTTAAGAGAAGTATTAACTTTCCCGGATATAATATAATAACAAAAGTTATAAATTTCATTTTCTTTTAATAATACTTCGCCAGGATTAAAAAAATCTTTCATATTAGCACCCTCTATTATTTAATAGCAATATATAAATCAGGAAAATAATAATCCAAAAACAATTTTTCTTTAATATAATTGCTATATATATTTTTTTCTCCTAAATCCAACGAGTTTTTAAATTTTTTTATATTAAGTTTGTCAAATTCAAAGAGTTTAAAAGAAGAATCTTTATTATTATAGTTATAGTATTTTAAAAATAAATCAGGGAATAAAAATTCATAATTTTGGATATTTTTTATGTAATTTTTCTTGCTGAAAAATAATTCTTTTTTATTAAAATTGTTTGATATAAAACTTTCAAAAGAATCATTTGAAGTTTTATTATAATAAAAGAAAAATTTAGGAACTTTTGTGAAAGGAGTATATGAATAATAAATATTTAAAATTCTTCTGGCTATAGGAATGGCATGTGTAGTTGATAGTAAAAATTTTCCATCTCTTCTTGTTGAAATAGAAATTTTTCCATCATATCCCGAAAACCATACAGAATATTCAGCAGTTCCTGTTTTCCCATAAAATTCTTTTTTTACAGGAAACAGATTTTTAGCTGTTCCTTCAGAAACGACACTTTCTAAAAGGTTATTCATTATGCTATAAGATTTATTCTTTATTGTTTGTATTTTTTTTTCTATTTCAGGTGTTTTTTTATAGATTAAATTTCCATTTTTATCATATATCTCATCGATTATATAAGTTTTAGGAATTAAGCCATAATTTGGAAATATTGAAAATGCTCTTGCGATATTAAATACATTACTTTCTAATGTTCCGAGAGATAAAGTTATATCATGAGGATAAAATCCGTCAATTCCGATATTTCTTAAAAAGGTTTCGACAGTAGAAACAGATTTTTGGGGTGAATTTTCTAAACTTAGAAACAAGTGAATTGAAGGAATATTTATAGAATGAATAAGAGCTTCTTTTAAAGAAACTTCTCCTTTAAAAGTTTTCTCGAAATTTTGTGGTGACCAGTTTCCAATTTTTAATGGTTCGTCTATTAGAGGAGTATTTATGTCATATCCTTTATTTAAAGCTAATAAATAGTAAAACGGTTTTATAGTGGATCCGATTTGACGATGTGAATAAAAAACATCATATTGGCTGCCAAAAAAACTGATAATTTTTCCGGTTTTATTGTCTATAATTATAGCACTTTGGGATGCTTGCCATGTATCCTTTATGGTTTCAAATAAATCTCTGTTTATTGTAGATTTAACTATGTATCCTCCGCCAGTTAAATTTAATTTAGATTCCTCATTCTTTATTGCAAGAAGTAGCTGTAAATTATTTTCGTCGAAATAAGGTTTTTTAAATTCTATGTTATTTAAATATTGAGTATATAATTTATAATCATTATTGGTTAATAATTGATTGTTTAATAATGAGTTTAGGATGATTAAAGCTTGTTTTTTCGCTCTTAATGGATGTTTGTATGGATTATAATATTCTGGAGCGTTTATAATTCCAACAAGTATAGAAATTTCTGATAAATTTAAATCTTTTAAATTCTTTCCAAAATATCTTTTTGCAGCGGCACCAAAGCCATTTATATCATTACCTAAATAAGCGATATTTATGTATGATTCTAAAATTTCATTTTTTGTATAATAACGTTCAACCCAAAATGAAAGAAATATTTCTAAAATTTTTCTTGATATAACTTTTTTTTGATTCAAATATATATTTTTTACAACTTGTTGAGTGATAGTACTCCCGCCATATGTAGTTCCACTTTTTATATTTGTAATAATAGATCTAATAAGCCCTTTTAAATTAAAACCCGGATGTCCAAAAAAGTCTCTGTCTTCAGACCACAATAATGTAAACAATAAATCTATAGGAGCGTTTGACAATTTTGTATATACAAATTTTGGAGGTAAAATTTCACTACTATTTGAGAAAAGATATGTATTATAATTACTATTGAATGAAAAAATAGATTTTTTTACAAAAAGTTTGTGTGTATAACTAAATAATATCATACCAGTGATAAGAATTGTAAGAAGTCCTGATAAAAAATATTTCAATGCTTATTCCTCCATTTAAAATGATTTTAATAAAAATAGTATATAATAAATCTTGCTTAATTTAATTATATCATATAATGGAGTGAGTATATTGAAATATCTTTTAAGATTTAAAAAATTTGGTAGATCCATTTATATCTCACATAACGATACTTTGGAAGAAATAGAAAGAATGTTTAGAAGGGCGAAAATAGATTTAGAATATACACAAGGGTTTCATTCAAAACCCAGGTTAAGCATTTCTCAAGCAATTCCGCTCGGTTATATCAATAGAGTGCTTTATGTCATTTTAAATACCAATACTATGCAAAATTTTTCAAATTTTAACAATTATGTATCCGAAGGGTTCAAATTAATAGAGTATAAATCTGTGGAAGATAATTATAAGTTGAGAATAAAATATTATTCATTTAGAATTTATATATCGGAAAATCTTTTTCCATTTTTTTATGAGAAAGTTATTAATGGAGATTTGAAAAATAGATTTGTAGATTTAGATTACGAAATAAATAAAAATGGAATTTATGTGTTAAAATATAAACAGGAATATAATAAAATATATAATATATGGAAGATTTTTAATGGGATTAAAGAAGATTTTATATTTTATCCTGTTGTTTATGACGTGATTTGGGGGGATTGATTTGAACAAGAAAATTTTAATTGTAGATGATTCAGATGTGTTAAGGAAAATATTATCATTTAATTTCAAAAAAGAAGGATTTGAAGTTTATGAAGCAAGAGATGGTGAAGAAGGATTAAAAAAAATAAAAGAATTAATGCCAGATGCAGTTTGTCTTGATATAATGATGCCAAAAATGGATGGCTTTACTGTTTTAAAGAGATTAAAAGAAGAAAATATAAAAGTTCCTATTTTAGTTTTAACAGCAAAGGGCGGAGAAGAAGATGAAAATTTAGCATTGTCTCTTGGTGCATTTAAAGTTGCAACGAAGCCTTTTAGTCCGAAAAATATTGTTGATATTATAAAACAGGCGGTGGGGATAAATGGATAAAGCCACCGAATATGGATTGGAAATTTATCGGGAATTAAATAATAAAATTAAGTATTATAAGGATGAACCTAAAAACTTAGAAGAAATTAAATCTAGAGTAAAGAATCTGGTTGAAAAATTGTTAGAAGAAAGCGAAAATTATAGAGTACAACTTGAAGAATTTTCTTTACAATTAGAAGCTCAGGTTGAGGAACTGTCAAAATTATATGAGGAATTAACTGCTGTTCTTGATATAGGTAAAATTTTGCATGAAACACTTGATCCACGAACTTCAATGAATAAAATCCTGGAAAGAATAAAAGATATAATTACTTATGATGATATAGTTGTTGGCGAATTTTCTGATTTTCCACCAAGAAAAGATTTTAAGATTATACATGCCGATTTTAATTCGCTTGACTTTGAAAAAACAGTACAATTTATTGATTATTTAAATGAATCAAATAAAATAAAACCATTGATATTCGAAAAAAATCCTTTAACCAAAGAGGAAATTCCCATTATGTTCATACCAATAGAATCGAGAATAAAAGTATGGGGTTTTTTTCTATTTTATGGTTCAAAAAAAGGCATATTTACAGCAGGAAATAGAAAAATAATGGAATCAATTTCTGAGCAAATAGCTTTTAGTTATGATACACTTGATTTTTTAAATAAAAAAATAGAACAAGAAAAATTAGGAGAACAATTAAGAATAGCTTCTGAAATACAAAAGTCATTGTTGCCAAAAGAAATACCACAATTCGAAAATATTGATATAGAAGCGTTTTATAGACCAGCATATGATATTGGTGGAGATTATTATGATGTAGTAAATTTGGGAGATAAAGTTTTTCTTGTTTTAGCAGATGTTTCTGGTAAAAGTGTTCCAGCTGCTTTAATAATGACATCATTCAGATCAATATTAAGGCATGAATTGGAAAAAGATCATAATTTAACAACAATAGTTTCTAATTTAAATGATTATATATCTAAGGAAATCCCGCAAGATAGATTCGTTACTTCTATTTTTATGATGCTGGATTATAAAAATAAAACTATCGAGATGATAAATTGTGGTCATAATCCAACACTGATTCTAAAAGATGGAGAGTTACTAACATTTGACGCAGAATATATGCCTATTGGAATCATGGAAGGATTTATATTTGAGAGTCAAAAATTATATTATGAAAATAATATAAATGTAGCTTTGTATACAGATGGAGTAACAGAAGCGAGAAATGAAAATGGTGATGAGTTTGAATTAGAAAGATTAATAAAAATATTTAAAGAAACAAAAGATACGACTTCAAAAGAAACTATAAGAACAATAATAAATGAATTAGATAAATTTGTGGGGAAAGCGTCTCAACATGATGATACAACAATAATGATAATAAAATCAAAATGATTTTAAAGGAGGTATTTTATTATGTCAGGTCATAACAAGTGGGCAAATATAAAGCACAGAAAAGCAGCACAGGATGCCAAAAGATCCAAAATATTCACTAAACTTATTAGGGAATTGACTGTTGCTGCTAAAGAAGGTGGGGCAGATCCTGAATCAAATCCAAGATTAAGAACTGCTATTGAAAAAGCAAAAGAAGCAAATATGCCAAAAGACAAGATTGAAGCTGCTATAAAAAAAGGTGCAGGAGGAACAGATGCAGATTCATATGTAGAAATAATGTATGAAGGCTATGGTCCAGCTGGGGTTGCAATAATAATGAGGGCTTTAACAGATAATAAAAATAGAGCTGCTCAAGAGGTAAGGCATATTCTTTCAAAGCATGGTGGTAGTTTAGCTGAAAGTGGAGCAGTTGCATGGAATTTTGAAAGAAAAGCTATGATAATTGTTCCAAAATCAGAAATAGCAGATTTAGACGAATTTATGATGGTTGCTTTAGATGCCGGAGCTGAAGATGTAATTGAAGATGAAGAAATACAGGTAATAGCTTCTCCAGATGATATGGCTCAAGTTCGAGACACATTGAAAGATATGGGATACTCTGTAAAGGCAACTTTAACCTACATACCAAAAACAACAGTTAAAATTGCGGGTTCAGATGCAGAAAAATTATTGAAATTACTTGATGCATTAGAAGATAGTGATGATATTCAAGAAGTATTTGCTAATTTTGAAATAGATGATGAAGAAATGGAAAGATTGGCACAAAATATGTAATTTAAGGGGCTATTTGCCCCTTGTTTTTAAGGTGATTGAATGAAAAAAAAACTATTGTTTATAACTCTGTTTTTTGTTTTGGCATTTATAAGTTTTTCAAATAACCTTTTTTTTACTTATTTAGATAATGGTAATCTGAAAATAGATTATAATTTTAATTTTGAAGCAACAAATTTATATGTTGCCAATGTTTCTTTTTATATTGTGATGAAGCCAGAAAATAAAGATTACATAGAAGTTTCTAGTATAGATGAAATTTTAAATTATTTAAAATTTTATCAACCAGGATTTAGCATAAATTATAAATATAAAGAAAATAATTTTAATGATCCGAATTATTTTATCTGGTCAAATAAATCATTTTTGATTTCTTTCGAAAATATATTTTTTGAATATCCAGCGTCTTATATTGTTTCAAATGGTATGGTAGGAATAAATCTTAAAAAAGGTTTTAATAATTATTTTTATTGGATTAATTTATATGATTTTTCTGAAACGTCATTTGGTTATTATTTTGGAGATAAAATAAAAATAGGTTTTTTCGTAGATACGTTAAATAAAAAGAGCGATTATGGGGGGTTTTTAACTTTTGGAAATATTGGTATAATTACAATATCAAAAAATAAGGTTTTTGTAGAAATGTTGAGTAAAGATATTAATTTATATTTTGATTTTAAAGCCGAAGGAGATATAATAAGAAGTGATTTTTTAAAAAAAATAAAGAATGAATTCGAAATAACTTTGCCAATAATACGAAATGATATATATTTTGTTATCAATTCAAATAAAAAGTATGGAATAAGGTTTGATATTAATTTTTAGGAGGAACAAATATGAATGAAAAAAGTTTATATTCTTCACCTTATGATGATAAGGAATATGTATGGTTATTAGATAATATTGCCAGGCATTTTCAACTTGATTTAAGAGGTTACAAACAACATAGGGTTAGAAGAAGAATTGATATGTTAATGAGAAAGTATTCTTATAAAGATTATAAAACTTATTTTGAAGATTTAAGAAAAGATGGTAAACTATGGGATGAATTTTTAGATAAACTAACTATTAATGTTACGGAATTTTTTAGAAATCCAGAAAAGTGGGATTATTTAAAGAAACACATTTTACCCAAAATACTAAAAGAAAGAAGTACAAAAACAAAAATATGGAGTGCAGGTTGCTCTACTGGAGAAGAACCGTATACTCATGCAATAATACTTGAAGAATTAAATGCACCTAAAAATATAAAAGTATTGGCAACTGATTTGGATAAATTTGTATTACAAAAGGCAAAAAGAGGAATTTATTCGGAAAGATCTATGATTAATGTTCCGGAAGATATAAGAAAAAAATATTTTAGAAAAGTGGATAATGAAACTTATGAGGTTTTGTCTCATGTGAAGAATAGAGTAGTATTTAAACAACATAATCTTTTAATGGATAAATTTGAAAGTGATATAGATTTAATTTCATGTAGAAATGTAGTTATTTATTTTGATATGGATGCTAAAAATAAATTATACAAAAACTTTGCCAATTCTTTAAGAAGCGGTGGAGTGCTTTTTGTGGGCTCAACAGAAAGAATATTTAATTATAAGAGTTTGGGATTGGAAGTAATAGAACCTTTCTTTTACCAAAAAGTGAGTGATTAATTTGGATTGGTTAATTCCATTTATACTGGTATTTGATCAAATATCAAAAAAATTAGCTCAAGAATATTTAGCTGGAAAAACTATACATATTATAGGAGATTTTTTAACCTTATCTTATGTTACAAATACAGGTATAGCTTTTGGGATGCTTCAAGGGCATCCGTTTCTTATGGGAATTATTGCAACATTTGTAGTTACAATAATATATGTATATAGAAAAATACATCTTAAACAACATAAGTCTTTTTTGTTTGATCTATCTACTGTTTTTATAATAGGTGGTGCTCTTGGAAATATATATGATAGAATAAGAATTGAATATGTTGTAGATATGTTTAGCGTTAAATATTTTTCTGTTTTTAATGTTGCAGATTCTTTTGTAACTATAGGAGGAATTCTTTTGGCTGTTTATTATTTAAAAAGGAGTAATGATCCGTGGAAGAAAACTTTTTAGTTACGAATAGAGAAAATGGCTGGCGATTAGATAAATTTGTAGTAGAAAAGGTTCCTGAATGGATATCAAGAACATATGTGCAAAAAGCTATAAAACAGGGACAAATAATAGTCAATGGAGATTTAAAAAAACCATCGTACAAAATAAAAAATGGAGAAATAATAACAATTGAAGTGCCAGATAAGCCACCATCTATAGAAGTTTTGCCGGAAAATATATCACTAAATATAATTTATGAAGATAAAGACATAATAGTAGTAAATAAACCTCCTTTTATGATAGTTCATCCTGTTGTAAATAAAGTAACAGGAACTTTGGTAAATGCATTGTTATATCATTGTACAGATTTGCAGGGGATAGGCGGAGAATTAAGACCTGGAATTGTGCATAGATTAGATAAAAATACCTCAGGTGCAATAGTGGTAGCTAAAAATGATTTAGCACATCAATCTTTAAGTAAACAATTTAAAGATAGAAAAACAAAAAAAACATATATAGCTTTGGTGAAAGGACTTTTGAAGAAAAAAAGTGGTGAAATAAATGCACCATTGGCGAGACATCCGCAAATTAAAATAAAAATGGCAGTTGTTCCAGGTGGAAAAGAATCCGTTACTATTTATAAAATAATAAAGGAATTTAAAAATAAAGCATCTTTAGCTTGGATAAATCTAAAAACTGGAAGAACACATCAAATAAGAGTCCATTTTAAATATATAGGACATCCATTACTTGGCGATGATGTTTACGGAAAACCAGCTGAAGATTATAAATATGGTATTGAAAGACAAATGTTGCATGCTCTAAAATTGGGTTTGTTCCATCCAAGAACAAATAAATGGATGGAATTTGTAGCTCCAATACCCGATGATTTTAAAAAAGCAATGATTAACTTAGAAAAAGAATGAAAAAAAAATAACAGAAAATTAACATAGTCTTGTTATTTATTAAAAAATATTGTCGTAAAATAAAGCGCGAGGTGTTTTATATGTTAAACGATAAATTAAGAGATGCTAAACTTATATATGATTTAGATAGAATCGAAGAGAAGGAATTTTTTACTTTTAAATTAGAATGGCAACAGATAGATACACCTGAAGGGGTATTTAATATACTTTCTCCAGTAGAAATAGAATTTGAAATAGAAAAAAATTCCGATGGTTTTATTTTGAAAGGTAAAGTTGAAACTGTTATTGAATTAGTTTGCTCAAGATGTTTAAAAAAATACAATGAAAGAATAAAGGGTGAGATTGAGGCTTATTATATAAATGAAAAATTTTCTGGGTTATACACAAAAAGTGAAAAATTAGAATCCCTGGATAATATAATTTTCTTTTCAGAAAATAAAGTAGATATTACAGATAGAATTATTGAATCAATATTAATGGAAATTCCAGATAAACCATTATGTAAAGAAGATTGTAAAGGATTATGTCCAATTTGTGGAGTAGATTTGAATGAAAATCCAAATCATAAGCATGAAGAAGAATATATAGATCCAAGGTTTGAAAAATTATTGGATATATTTAATGATGAAAAATAATAAATTTTAGGAGGGATTATAAATGGCTGTACCTAAGCAAAAAACATCAAGAGCAAGGACACATAGAAGGAGAGCTGCAAATTTATACAAAGCAATTAAAGTTAATGTTACAAAATGTCCAAATTGTGGAGAACCAAAACTCCCCCATAGAGTATGTTTAAATTGTGGATACTATAATGGAAAACAAATCTTAGAAATAGGTGAATAATAATGCCTGAAAAAGCCAGAATCGGCTTAGATTTATTTGGTGGAGATAACGCGCCCAATTCTACTTTAAAGGGCGCGATTTTTGCTTTAAAAAACAATTTTATTGATGAATTGTATTTAATTGGGGGAGAAGAAACTTTAAAAAATGATATACCACAAGAATTATGGAGTAAAATTAAGTTTATTAAAGCTGAAAATTCAGTTGATAATCATACAAAACCTACAGAAGTTTTGAAATTAAAAAATAGTTCTATTTATATCGGAACAGAAATGATGAAAAATGGGGAATTGGATGCTTTTGTAAGCGCTGGAAGTACAGGAGCACTTTTGGCCGCTGGGACGTTTGTTACAGGTAGGATTAAAGGTATAGATAGACCTGCTTTAGTTATACCATTACCGGGAAAAGGTGGTAAACCAAGAGTTTTAGTTGATGGTGGTGCTAATGCAGAGCTAAAACCAGCTCATTTTATTTCTCTTGCAAAAGAAGGAATTGCTTTTGCGAAATTTCTTGGTATAAAAAATCCAAAGGTTCATATATTAAATATAGGAACCGAGGAAAGTAAAGGAACTAAATTGGTTAAAGAAGCGGCAGAGTACTTAACTAATGACCCAAAAATAAATTATATTGGATTTGTTGAAGGAAGAGATATTTTTGAAAAAGAAATAGATGTAATAGTAACTGACGGATTTACCGGTAATAACACTTTAAAAACAATTGAAGGAACTGCTTACTATATAATGTCTGAATTAAAAGAAAAAATAGTAAATGGTGGAATATTTGCCAAATTGGGAGCTTTATTATTAAAAAAAGCATTAAAAGGGTTAAAAGCAAGCCTTGATTATAGGCAATATGGTGGAACATTTTTTCTTGGGATTAATGGAATACTTATAAAGGCTCACGGTTCATCTGATAGTGAGGCTATTGCCAATGCTCTTGCTGTTGCAAATAGAGCTGTAAAAGAAAATATAGTAGAAAAGATAAAGGATATATTGTAGGAGGTAAGTAAAATGTGTGGAATTGTGGGATTGGTAGGGAAAAAAGAAGTAAAGGTAAAAGACATAGTAAATGGATTACAAAAGTTAGAATATAGGGGGTATGATTCAGCGGGGATAGCGTTTTCACAAAATAATCATATAGAGTTGATAAAAACAACAGGAAAAATAGCAAATTTAAGAAAAGAATTGAATAGAGAAATTGAAAACGATATAAGTATAGGAATAGCCCATACTAGATGGGCAACTCATGGAGGAGTAACAGATTTAAATGCTCATCCACATACGGATTGTACAGGTAAAATAGCATTAGTACATAATGGAATAATAGAAAATTTTCAGGAATTAAGAAAAGAATTAATAGAGAAAGGGCATAAATTTAAATCAGAAACAGATACAGAAGTAATAGCGCATTTAGTAGAAGAATATTATGAAGGAAATTTGTTTGAAGCGGTATTAAAAACAATAAAAAGGTTAGAGGGTGCATATGCAATAGGAGTAATACATACAGATGAAAAAAGGATAGTTTCAGTAAGAAAAGGGAGTCCTTTAGTAGTAGCATATAATGAGGATTATGCAGTATTGGCATCAGACATAACCCCAATAATAAAATATACAAAAGATGTATATTTTATGAACGATAATGAAATGGCGGTATTAGAACCAGGAAAAATAGAATTTTATAATATAAATGGAGAAAAAATAGAAAAAAAATCAGTGCACATAGATTGGGATGAACAAGCAGCAGAAAAAGGCGGATATGATCACTTTATGTTAAAAGAAATAAATGAACAACCTGAGGCATTAAAAGCAGCAATAACAGGAAGAATAAAAAATGGAGAACCGGTAATATCGGAAATAAATAATATAGAAGAATTTATAAAAAATAATTTAAAGAAAATATTTATAGTAGCATGTGGAACCAGTTATCATGCAGGATTAACTTTTAAATATTTTATGAACAGATATTCGAAAATAGATGTGGATATAGAAGTAGCTTCAGAATTTAGATATATGAATCCGCATGTGGATGAAAACACCTTAGTAGTTGCGATATCTCAATCAGGTGAGACAATAGATACATTAGAAGGAATAAGAATAGCAAAAGAAAAGGGAGCAAAAGTAATAACAATAAGCAATGTATATGGTTCAACAATTCCAAGAGAATCACATGGAGCAATATATATGAACACAGGTCCAGAAATAGGAGTGGCAGCGACGAAAACATATACAGCTCAAATAGCTATATTATACGCATTAGGTGCCAAAATAATAGAGTTAACAGAAGGATTAAATGAAGAAATAAGAGGCATATTAAAAGGTATAGAAAAGATGCCAGAAATATATAAAGAAGTATTAAAATTAAACGAAAAAATAAAAGAATTAGCAAGAGAATATGTAAAATATCAGCATATGATGTATATAGGAAGAGGATTTGGGTACCCTACGGCATTAGAAGGAGCGTTAAAACTAAAAGAAATCAGTTATATACATGCAGCAGGATATCAAGCAGGAGAATTAAAACATGGTCCAATAGCATTATTAGATGAACAATTCCCTGTATTTGCAATAATACCAAAAGATTCATTATATGAAAAGATGAAGTCAAATTTAATGGAATCAAGAGCAAGAAATGCGAATATAATAGCAATAACAACAAAAGGAAATGAAGAAATAAAACAATTAGCAAATGAATATATAATGGTTCCGGAGACGCATGAAGCATTATATCCATTAGTAATGGCGCCAGTTATCCAATTGTTTTCTTATAATGTAGCAGTATTGAGAAAACTTGATCCGGATAAACCAAGGAATTTGGCGAAAAGTGTTACAGTAGAGTAATGGAGGTGAAAATTAGTGAATATAAAATCAGAAGGGGAAATTCTTGAATTAACAAAAAAAATTGTAAAAGTGTTATATGAGAAAGATGGAATTGATATAAAAATATTAGATATGAAAGAATCCCCTTTATTAGTAGACTATTTTGTTATAGCAACAGGTAATTCTGAAACTCATTTAAATGCATTGAGAGATGCTGTTGTTGAAAAATTCAAAGAAGAAAATCATAATTTATTATACTACGATAAAGATAAAGGATATGAATGGCTAATAGTTGATGGTGGAAGTGTGGTTGTTCATTTGTTCACAGAAAGTGCAAGAGAATTTTATGATTTAGAAGGATTATGGAGTGAAGCAAAAAGGATTAATATTTAGTTAATATAACCTCACACACCGTTATGCAGTTTCCCCGGTGCCTGTAATCAGGTCGGAAACGTAGGGCGGTGGAGGTAAAAACCAAAATCCGGAGGTGTTAGTATGGCAGTTATTAGCATGAAACAACTTTTAGAAGCAGGGGTACATTTCGGACATAGAACTAGAAGATGGAACCCTAAAATGAAACCTTACATTTTTACAGAAAGAAAAGGTATTTACATTATTGACTTACAAAAATCATTAAAAGCAGTAGAAGAAGCATATGAATTTGTTAGAGATCAGGCTGCAGAAGGAAAAGTTATTTTATTTGTTGGTACTAAGAAGCAAGCACAGCAAATCATTGCTGATGAAGCAAAAAGAGCAGGAGCATATTATGTAAATAACAGATGGTTAGGTGGTTTATTAACTAATTTCCCAACAATTAAAAAGAGAATTAAAAAGTTAGAAGAATTAGATGAATTCGTTAATTCAGAAGAATTTGAAAAATTACCTAAAAAAGAACAGAGTAAAATTAAAAAAATGTATGAAAAACTAGATAAAAACCTTGGTGGTTTAAGAGGAATGAAAAAAATCCCTGACTTATTATTCTTAATTGATCCAAGAAAAGAACAAATAGCTGTTGCAGAAGCAAATATGTTAGGTCTTCCTGTAATTGCTTTGGTTGATACAAATTGTGATCCTGATCCAATAGATATTGTAATTCCTGGAAATGATGATGCAATTAGAGCAATAAAATTAATTACTTCAAAAATTGCAGATGCATACATTGAAGGTAGAGAAGGAAGAATGGGAGAAGAATCAATTTCAGCAGAATCTGAAGAAGAAGTTATTGATGCTGTTGAAGAAGTAACAAAAGCAAAAGTAGAAGCAGAAGAAAAATACGGAGAAGTTGTTGAGGAAGAAGAATAATAATTAAAATAATAAGGGGGATATCCCCCTTTTTTATTTATAAAATTTGGAGGTGAAAATGTGAAGTTTTATATCAAAACATTTGGATGTCAGATGAATGTGAATGAGTCTGAAATTATGACTGGAGTATTGGAAAAAGAGGGCTTCGAATGGACAGAAAATCCACAAGAAGCTGATTTTATTATTTTGAACAGTTGTGCGGTAAGGGAAAAAGCAGAACATAAACTATATGGTGCAATTGGTCAATATGAAAAGTTGAAGAAAAAGCGCGAAAATTTGGTTATTGCTGTAGGAGGATGTGTGGCGGAAAAAGAAAAGAAAAATATATTAACCAGATTTCATGGTGTGGATTTTGTCTTTGGAACGCGAAATTATATGAATATAAAAGAATTATATGATAAAGCCAAAAAAGGTAAAAGATTTGCGGATTTTTCAGATAATTTTGATAAAATAACAGCTGAATTGCCAAAACATCCATATAGTAAGCATCATGGATGGATTAATATTATTTATGGATGTAATAAATATTGTACATATTGTATAGTTCCGTACACAAGACATTTTGAAAAAAGTAGACCTATTGCAGATATTCTAAAAGAAGTAAAATACTATAATGATAATAAATATAGAGAAATAACTTTTTTAGGACAGAATGTAGATTCATATGGTAAAGATTTTGGAGATAAAAAACCAAAATTAGATATATTAATAAGAGAAGCAGCAAAATTTGATTCGATAAAAAGAATATGGTTTTTAACTTCATATCCAACTGATATAACGGATAAATTAATTGAAGAAGTTGCAAATAATTTTAAAGCAGCAAAGAATTTTCATTTGCCTGTTCAGGCGGGAAGCAATAATATTTTAAGAAAGATGAATAGAAGATATACAAAAGAATTTTATATTAATTTAATTGAGAAAATAAAAAATACAGTTCCTAAAGTTACAATATCTGGAGATATTATTGTAGGATTCCCTGGAGAGACAGATGAAGATTTTATGGATACAGTAGATCTGGTGAAAAAAATTAGGTATGAAAGATTAAATTTAGCAGAGTATTCTCCAAGAGAAGGAACAATTTCTGCAAAATATTATGAAGACGATGTTCCTAAAAGAATAAAAAATAAAAGATTTCAATATCTTATGAACATTCAAAAGCAAATTAATCATGAAGAAAATGAAAAATATTTAGATAAAGTAGTAACCGTAATACAGGAAAATAAAACCAAATCTGGAGCATATATCGGTAGAACTATAAATAATAAAGTAATAATATTTGAAAGTACAGAAGACTTGATAGGAAAATTTGTTAAAATTAAGATTAATAAAATTTCAGCTGGACCTTTATATGGTGAAATTATAGCTAAAGAAAATGATAAAACTTTTAATAAAATAGAGTCATATATATAAATAAACTACAGCCTGATCGGCTGTAGTTTATTTATATAATATAATATTTTCAAAATAATATTATTAATTAATATAGAAAATTCCAGATTTTTATACTATATATTATATGAATTGTTCCTTTGAAAGGTATTCTTTAATAAAATTAATAAATTTTTCTCCTAAAATTGGATCAAATTTCTTACCTAAATTAAATTCTACATATTCTATGGATTCTTCAGGAGTTAATATGCCGAAATGTTCTGATGTGGCGGTGTGCGTAGCCCAGTCAAACCAATCTATAATACCTATAAATCTAGCCATATAAGGTATTTTTTCACCTTTTAAATGATCTGGATAACCTGTTCCGTCCCAATATTCGTGATGTGATCTAACTACGTCCATAGCATACCATAATTCTTTTCTGTTTGCTAGAAAAATTGATCCAGCTACCGTATGTTCTAAGTCCCATTCTTCCAAATCATAAACACGAGTTTTTGAAAAAAGCATTAACTGTTCTATACCTATCCTTCCAACATCATGTAACATAGCTAAATCATAAACAAGTTCTATTTTGTCTTCTGGCCATTTTAAATATTCAGCAAATTTTTTTGAATAAAATGCGACTCTTTGTGTATGACTCATACTGCTTTTTTTATCTTCCACTTCAAATAAAACTATAAGGTTTTTTATAAATTCAGCCACTTCTTTTCTTTTGTCTTCCAATAAATATAATAATTCAAAAGGTTTTTCATTAAAAATGTTGGATAATAACTTTAATAATATGACCTGAAAATTTTCAATAGAAAAATCGGATATAAAAAGATTATGATTATTTTCTATTAAATTCAATTGTTCATTTTTTAATAAAATATAAGTTTTATTGATGTTTTCCTGTTTATTTGAGATTACTATTTCAGCATCATCCATATTAAGTGTATATTCGAATAAGAAAATGTTTAATAAGCCTTTAGACAAATTAGTAGAGTCATAAATTTTAATTTTTTTAAATGACATAAAAAATCCCTCCTTTTTTAAAATTATACCATAAAATTAAAAAAAGTCTTGACAATTTTAAATTAAAAATATATAATATCCTGTGGTGTGTTGTGCCGGTGTAGCTCAACGGTAGAGCGGCTCATTCGTAATGAGTAGGTTGGGGGTTCGATTCCCTTCACCGGCTCCAGAGCTTTTGCTTCGCAAAAATTTTAAGATATTTTTAGTAAAAACCTTAAACTAAAATTCTCCTTTCGGGAGAATTTTTTTATTTATTATTGGAGTATCAAAAAAGTTTAAAAAGAAATGAAGGCTCGAAAATTTCTTAAGCTTTTGCTTCGCAAATAACTAATGACTTAACTTTTTAGACATCATATGATGTAGTTGAAATCTTTTTTTTTAAAATAAATAAAAAAAATATGTTATAATTATTTAAGAAAGAGATTGGAGATGTAAAAATGAAGTTAGAATATGAAGTATTAAAATTTATAAGAAAATATAATATGTATGAAGAAGGAGATAGAGTATTATTAGGAGTTTCTGGTGGAAGAGATTCAATGGCTATGATGGATATATTATTTAAACTAAAAGATAATTTAAATATTTCCTTGGGAGTAGCGCATTTTAATCACTCTTTAAGGAATACTGCAGATGAAGAAGAAAGATTTGTAGAAAAAGAGTGTAGAAAAAGGAGCCTTCCATTTTATTCAAAAAAAATGGATGTAAAAACTTATGCAATGACAAATAAATTAGGAATTGAAGAAGCAGCAAGAAAGCTGAGATATGAATTTTTTAATGAAATTTTAGAAGCAAAAAAATATAATAAAATAGCTATAGCTCATTATTCGAAAGATTTATCTGAAACTGTAATATATAGATTAACAAAAGGAACGGGTATTTTTGGAATTGCTGGTGTGTTACCAATATACAAAAATGTTACAAGACCGATATTAAGTTTAAATTTTGAAAATCTGGAAAAATATGTTACAATTAACAATGTTAAATATGTTATTGATGAGTCTAATTATGATACAAAATATGCAAGGAATAAAATAAGGCATGAAATATTACCTAAGTTATATGAAATAAATGAAAAATATGAAAATGCTATTTTAAGATTTGCAGAGATAACCTGGGAATATAGAAATTTCCTCAACATCATATATAAAGAACGTGTTCAGATAGAAAATAATGTACATAAATTAAAGTTAAATAATGATTTTTTGGATAAAGAAATACTAAGAATGATTTTTTTAAATTTAAACGAATTACCACCATCAAAAAAAGAAGTTGAAAAGATATTAAGTATGAAATCAAAAGGCAAAAGAAAAATTAATAATATATTGTTGGAAAAAGAAAAAAATATGCTTTATATATCAAAGGAGGTAAAATCTCTTGGCGGAAAATAAAGGACCAAATAGCAATAATAGGAAAAAATTACTTGGAGTCATTGCTGTTTATTTTGTTATAGGTCTTATAATATTTTTTATTATAAGAGGAATGACGGTGGACACATCAAGTTTGACTATCAGTTACACAGAATTTGTTGATTTAGTTGATCGTGGGAAAGTTTCAAGGGTTTTAGTAAAAGATACCGGTAATATTAATGTGAAGACTATAGATGGACAAACATATGAGTTATTTGCACCTGTAATATTAAGAGATGCTAATTTTGTTGATAAATTAATAGAAAAAAATATAGAGGTAGATTTTAAACAAGATGTTACATCGGGTTGGTTATATGGTATTTTAAGTTATATAATTCCTTTCATTATTTTAATATTCTTATGGATGATGATGTTAAGGCCATTAACGGGTAGAGGGCCGCAGGGGATGAACTTCACGAAAAGTCCTGCAAGGAAATATGATCCCGAAAAAGAGAGAGTAACCTTTAATGATGTTGCTGGGGTTGATGAAGCTAAAGAAGAATTAGAAGATATAGTAAGATTCTTAAAAAATCCACAAGCATTTAATAAAATGGGAGCTAGAATGCCAAAAGGTATTTTGTTGGTTGGCCCTCCAGGTACAGGTAAAACATTAATCGCTAGAGCTGTAGCTGGAGAAGCTAAAGTACCTTTCTTTTATATAAGTGGATCTGATTTTGTTGAGCTATTTGTTGGTGTTGGAGCGGCAAGAGTGAGGGATTTATTTGCACAAGCCAAGGCAAATGCTCCTGCGATAATATTTATTGATGAAATTGATGCGGTTGGAAGGCAAAGAGGCGCTGGATTAGGTGGTGGTCATGATGAGAGAGAACAAACATTAAACCAATTACTTGTTGAAATGGATGGTTTTGACCCAAGGGTTGGTATTATAGTAATGGCTGCAACTAACAGACCGGATATACTTGATAAAGCTTTATTAAGACCAGGTAGATTTGATAAAAAGGTTATTCTTGATATGCCAGATGTAAAGGGTAGAGAGCAAATATTGAAAATACATATGAGGGGAAAACCAATATCACCAAATATAGATGTAGAAGTTTTAGCTCGAAGAACACCAGGTTTTTCCGGTGCAGATCTTGAGAATTTAATAAATGAAGCTGCGTTACTTTCAGCAAGAAAAGGCAAAAAAATCATTGAAATGAATGAATTAGAGGAAGCGATAGATAGGGTTATAGCAGGACCTGCAAGAAAAAGCAGAATAATTTCAGAAAAAACAAGAAAGATTATTGCTTATCATGAATTAGGTCATGCAATTGTTGGGTCATTATTGCCTAATGCAGATCCAGTTCATAAGGTTACTATTGTACCAAGAGGGCATCAGGCTTTAGGATTCACATTGCAATTGCCTTTAGAAGACAAATATTTGATGACCAAAGAAGAAATACTGGATAGAATAACAGGAATATTGGGAGGTAGAGCTGCAGAGGAACTTGTGTTTAATCAAATAACCAGTGGAGCAGCAAATGATTTACAAAAAGCTACAGAATATGCAAGAATTATGATATTGAAGTTTGGGATGAGCGAAAGGTTGGGCCCAATAGCCTGGGGAGCAGAAGAAGAAGAAGTATTTCTTGGAAAAGAACTCGCAAAAATGAAAAATTATAGTGAAGAAACAGCTAATGAAATAGATAATGAGATAAAAAGAATCATAATTGAATCATATGAAAAAGCCAAAGGGATTTTAGAGGAAAATATAGATAAATTGCATGAAATAGCTAATGTTTTACTTGAAAAAGAAACATTAAGTGGAGATGAATTAAATGAATTGTTGGGTGTAAAAAAAGCTAAATCCTCAGATGAGGAGGTGGAAGATGATGGAGGTGATTTGGAAAGAAATTGAGGACCTGGAGGGGAAAGAATATAACTTTTCGTTTAGTGTTAATGATGAAAGTTTTTTGTGGTCAGAGAAAGAGGAATATAAAGACTTTCATTTATTATCCACAACAGCTTTATTAGAAGAGATATTTAGAGCTTCAACAGAGATATTAGAACCGTTAATTCCAGAACATGTTGCAGTAGTTTCTTCTGCAAAGATCAATCATATTGCACCTACACCATATGGGTTTAAGGTATTTATAAAATTAAAAATTGTTTATGTAAAAGAAAATAGAATAAAGTTTTTAGCTGAGGTTTATGATGAAATGGAAAAAATTGCCGAAGCTGAATTCAAAAGGGTTATAGTAAATAAAAAAGCTTTAAAAAGAAGAACTAATGAAAAATCATCAAAATTAATTTAAATGTATATTTTGAAGGGAGGAACAAAAATGGGCAAAAAAGTTATTATGATTATTGAAGATGATCCAGCTATTTCCGAAATGCTAAACTTCAATCTTACAAAAGAAGGTTATGATGTAGTTTTAGCTTCAGATGCTGATGAAGCAGTTAAGATGATTGAGGAAAAAGAGGTAGATTTCTTCATCGTAGATATCATGCTACCAGGTTCTATGGATGGTTTTGATTTTATTAGAACAGTAAAAAGTAATGAAAAGTTTAAAAATGCTCCTGTTTTGATTCTTAGTGCTAAAGATGATCCAGCAGATAAAGTAGCAGGATTAGAATTAGGTAGTGATGATTATGTAACAAAACCATTCAATGTAAGAGAATTAATTGCCAGAATAAAATCAATATTTAGAAGACAACAACAAGCAATGCAAATAAAAGAAGAAGGACCAAAAAAGATTATTGCTAAGGATTTAGAAATTGATACAGAAAGATATGAAGTTTTAATCAGAGGTAATCCTGTAGAATTAACTCCATTAGAATTTGAATTATTAACTTTCTTAGCTAAAAATGAAGGAAAAGTATTTAGCAGAGATGTTTTATTAGATAAATTATGGGGTTATGACTATTTTGGAGATACAAGAACTGTTGATGTTCATATAAGAAGATTAAGAACTAAAATAGAAGAGGATCCATCAAATCCAAAATATATTATTACAGTAAGAGGAAAAGGATATAAATTTAGAGATCCTGGAAAAGAAAAATTGGACTACTAAAAACAAAAAGCGACAGATGAGTCTGTCGCTTTTTTGAAATAGGTGATAGAATGTTTTATGCATTAATAATATTATTATTCTTAATAGTTTTTTATATTTTTTTCTCAAATTACCTGGAAATAAAAAAAGAAAATCACAAATTAAAAGTTTCTATATCCAAAGTATTGTCTATTAGTGCTAATGATCCTGCAGTTGAATACTTGATACATTCTTTAGAAGAAAAAATTAATAATTTGAATAAAAAAGTTCTTTTTGAAAAGATGAAAAGAAAAAATATATATTCTGTTTTAAATAATATATCTGAAGCTATTATGCTTGTTTTTTATTCTGAAAGTTCTGATACACTGATTTTGGATTATGCCAACAAAAGTGCTCAAAATCTTTTCATAACTTCAGATTTCTTAGGAAAAACATTATCAGAAATATTAGAAGATCATAATTTAATAGATATGATATTAAGGAGTTATAGATTGGATGAAAATATTAGTGATGAAATTATAGTATATAGTCCCAAAAAATCATTTATTCATTGCGAAATAAAAAAGATTTTTTTAGAATCAGAAAAAAATCAAAATTATAGAATTGTAGTATTGAGAGATATTACTAAAGAAAAAGAATTGGATTTGATGAGGAGAGAATTTCTAACTATAATGTCTCATGAATTAAAAACACCTCTAACTGTAATTCATGGATATTCAGAAACATTATTAATGAGTAATGAAAAATTATCTCCACAAGCTTTAAGATTTTTAAATATTATAGAAGATGAATCTTCAAGACTGACGAGATTAATAAATGATTTATTAGATATTAGTCGTTTGGAAAGAAAAGATTATGAGTATCAATTTAAAGAAGTAAATCTCTCAAATTTATTAAAGAAAATGCATTTGATTTTTAATTCCTTAACGAAAGAAATGGATATAAACATCAGTTTAGAAATTGAGGAAGATTTAACAATAATTGGTGATGAAGATAGATTAATGCAGGCAATATATAATATATTAGACAACGCTGTGAAATTTACACATATAAAAGATTCAGATAAAAAAGAGATACATATCAGATTGTATGGTGAAAATGATGAGGTTATTTTAGAAGTTGAAGATACAGGAATAGGAATTCCTGAACGTGAGAGAAATAAAATATTTAATCTCTTTTATAGAGTAGATAAATCAAGGACAAGACAGGTTCCTGGTACAGGACTTGGGTTATATATAGTAAAACAAATACTGGAAAAGCATAGAGCATATATTGAAGTTGATAGTGAAGAAAATCAAGGAACATTGGTAAAAATTATGTTTAAAGGGAGGAATAATAGTGAGACCGGTAGATATAATTTATAAAAAAAGAAATGGTGAAATTAACACAAAAGAAGAAATAGAATTTATGATAAATGGATATGTAAATGGTCAAATACCAGATTATCAAGTTTCAGCATGGTTAATGGCTATATATTTTAATGGTATGACAAAGGAAGAAAGATATCATTTAACGATGGTGATGAGAGATAGTGGAGATATAATTGATTTATCTGGTATAAAAGGAATTAAAATTGATAAGCATTCAACAGGAGGTGTTGGAGATAAAACGACACTTGCAGTAGGACCATTAGTTGCCTCTGCGGGATTAAAAGTATCAAAATTATCAGGTAGAGGTTTAGGACATACAGGTGGAACTATAGATAAATTAGAAGCAATTCCAGGATTTCAAACAGCAATATCTAAAGATGAATTTTTTAAGATTGCAAATGAAGTAGGAATGGTAGTTGCAGGTCAAACTGGTAACATTGCTCCAGCGGATAAAAAAATATATGCATTAAGAGATGTTACAGCAACAGTTGATGAAATTTCATTGATCTCAGCAAGTATTATGAGTAAAAAGTTGGCTGTAGGTTCGGATGGGATTGTTTTAGATGTAAAAACTGGTAGCGGTGCATTTATGAAAAATATAAATGATGCAATAGAATTAGCAAAATCTATGGTTGAAATAGCAGAATTAAATAACAGAAAAATTGTAGCTTTAGTTACAAACATGGATCAACCATTAGGAGATAATGTAGGTAATTCATTGGAAGTACTTGAAGCAATCGAAACATTGAAAGGGAAAGGACCAGAAGACTTTACTGAATTATGTATAGAACTAGGTGCAAATATGTTAGATTTATCAGGTTTATATACCTACGAAAATGCTAAAAAAATATTAAAAGAAAATATTGAAAATGGTAAAGCGTTAGAAGTTATGAGAAATTGGATTAAATCTCAAGGCGGTAATGAGAAAGTTGTTGATAATCCAGAAGAAATTTTACCTATTTCAAAAGAAATAGTGGAGTTCAGGGCTGAAGAAGATGGATTTATTTCTCATATAGATACAGAAAAAGTAGGAATAGCTTCAATGGTTCTCGGTGCTGGAAGAAAGAAAAAAGAAGACGAAATTGATTATTCTGTTGGAATTAAGATTTTGAAAAAATTGGGAGTTAAAGTATCAAAAGGAGATATAATTGCAAAATTGTATGTTTCCGATAAAAGTAATGTGAAAGAAGCATTGGATTTATTAAAAGCAGCATACAAAATAACAAGTAATCCTCCCAAAGAAGAAAAAATGAAATTGATATATGAGAAAATAGTAGGAGGTAAATAATGTATAAGAAATTATTTCTTATATTAACTGTGTTGTTTTCTATATTATCTTTTTCAAATATTTATTATATCGGCATAACAAAGGAATCTACAGAATTTAACAATATGTTGTTTTCAAATAAAATATATATTGATGTTGAAGAATTTGTGAAGTTTTTTAAACTTCAGCAATTCCCATCCAAAAACATTGTATATCTTTCGAATCCAGAAAATAATGATATATTAGAATTAGACTTAATAAAGGGAACAGCAAGAGTTAATTTTAATATTAATAGAGCATATTCATCTGCCGTAATATCAAAGGATGAAAAATTATATGTATGGTTAGATGCAATTAAAGATTTTTTTTCTCTTAAGTCATTTAGATTAAATGATGATATATTCATATATAAAAGCATTCCAAGAGTAATAAAAATAGAATATTCTTTTAATAAAATTATTTTTACATTAAGTCATTTAATTAATGAAAAAATGCTTAAAATAGAAAAGGATGGATTTCTAATCTTTCCAGCAATAAATGAGTTTCCAGTGCCGGCAGATATTGATTATAAAGTAGTATCAGACAATATAATAAAATATACGATAAAGAATTTTGAAAGTTATGATATGACTATATCCAAGAGAAGTGTTATATTTACTTTAAATGAATCTAAAATAAATCCAGATGAAAATAACTCCACCGATAATAAGGCAAATGATAAAACAAAATCTAGTAAAACAGTTTATAAAAGTAATACTAAAAAAAGCGAAGAAAGTGTTCAGGCATCTCCTTTAGAACAAAAGTTAAATGAGATAAAAAATCAGCAAAATACATATGTTAAATCACAAAAAATCAATAATAATCAAGAAAGAATAACACTTGATACCGAATTATTAAAAGTGGAAAATAAAATGATAGATTTAAATGGAAGGATCATTCCTGTTCATATCGCAAGAATAAATCCAAAGGAACTTGAGATAAAGGTTTTATTTAATAATTTGGGTTCTCCAGAAGATGCAGAGAAGTTTTTAAATAAGACAAAACCTTTGATTGCAATAAATGCAGGATATTTTGATGTTTCAACATTGGAACCAATTGGAAAAATCATAACTGAAGGTAAAATTCAGCATATTTCATCATACCTAAGACCCTGTTTCATCCTTGATAATTATGGTAATCCTGTAATAAAAGATATTGTTATGGAGTATAAAATATATGTGAAAGATGTTCCGTTCTGGATAAAGGCAATAAATACTGCATGGAAAGGTGATGTTAAACTATATACAAGCGAATATAAAGGTAAAATTAATGAAAGTGAAGATGATTATATCTTTTTACTTATAGAAAATGGTTATATTGTTCATATTGGTAAAGAAAGACCTATTAAAGATCAGAGATTATTGCTGATTGATAAAAAATATAAAAAATATATCTCTGATATTAATGAAGGTGATGAGGTTATTTTTAATATTGATATTAACCAAAAAATATCGATAAAAGAAATGGTTGAAGGTGGACCTTTGGTAATAACTGACGATTTAATGCAAGAAGCGCTAAAAGAAGAGAAACTCGCTTACTCATCAAGCATTATTAATCGAAAAACACCTAGAACGATAGTTGCAATTGATAACGATAATATGGTATTATTTATAGTAGTTGATGGGTATATGGAATCTAACCCAGGTATAAATTATGATGAGGCTCAATTATTGTTGGAGAAGATAGGAAATATAAAACAGGCGATGATGCTTGATGGGGGAAGTTCATCTATATTTTATTATAATGGTAAGGTCTTAAATTATAGATCTGAAAATTGGAGAAATAAAATTCCCGCCTTCTTGGGGGTGTTTAAGAAAAAATAGATATTCTAACAGTGGGGGTGTATTATATGGCTAATATTAAACCAGATAAAAAAAGGATAGTGGGGCTCTTTGGGCATCATGGATGTGGGAAAACCACGTTAATGGATGCTATATTAAAAAATTATAGTGGAGCAGATAGAATAGGTCAAAGATATTTGGATTCCGAAGAGGTAGAAAAAGATAAAGGGGCAACATTTTCAAATCATGTAGTATCTGTTGATTATAATGACACAAGATTCTATTTTTTTGATACACCAGGTATGTCAGATTTTCTCGGAGATATAGATGTAGCAATTAATGCAGTTGACAATGTAGTGTTAGTTGTAAATGCAAATTCTGGAATTGAAGTTACAACTGAAAGAATATGGAAAATAGCAAGAGCGAATAAAAAACCTATCTTTCTATTTATAAATCAAATGGATAAAGAAGGAGTAAATTTTGGAGAATTAGTCTCCTCAATAAAAGAAGCATTTGAAGATGGAGTTAAGGTAGTACCATTACAGGTTCCAGTTGGAGAAGGACCAGAATTTAAAGGCATAGTAAATTTAATTACCCATGAAGCTTTCGAATATGAAATGAATCAAAGTGGGAATGACAAAAAGTTAAATGATATTCCAGAAATATCAAAAACCTATTATGAAGATTATCATCAAGAATTAATTGAAGATGTGGTAGAGACAAATGAAGCAATGATGGAAAAATATTTAGAAGAAGGCGAAGAGGCTTTAAACCCAGAAAATGTCTTTAAGGCATTGCATCAGGCTTTTGAAGATGATGAGATTGTCCCTATTGTAGTTGGTTCCGCAGAGAAAAATATTGGTTTGGATAGATTTATGGAAATGATTAGATTAGTTGGAATGCGTCCATCAGAAAGAATTTTTAATGGGAAAATAGAAGATAAAGAATTTAAAATAGAAGGAAAAGAAGAAGAACCATTTGTTGGTCTTGTTGTGAAAAATGCAGTTGATCCATTTGTTGGAAAATTAACTTATATTAGGGTTTTATCAGGAACAGTAAAATCAGGAGATTCATTTGTAGAAGTTCAGGAAGATTCAAATGAAAAGGTATCTCATATATATATTCCAAAATTTGATAAGAATGAAGAAGTATCAGAAGCTGGTGTTGGGGATATTATAGTTGTTCCAAAGCTTAAGAAAAGTAGAATAAATGATACAGTAGCTCATTCTTCAAGACTGATTAAAGTAGATGTTCCTGAATTTCCGGAACCAATGATTTCAAAGTCAGTGAAACCAACATCGAAAAATGAAATTGATAAAGTTAATAACGCGTTATCAAAGTTACAAGAATCTGATCCTACATTCTCCTGGGAATTTGATCCAGAAACGGGAGAAACAATTGTATCAGGCTTGGGAACTACACATCTTGAAATTATGATTGAGAGATTGAAAAAAACATTTAAAGTAAATGTAGAAGTAGGAAAACCAAAAATAGCTTATAGAGAAACAATAAGGAGAAAAGTTGTTGCGGAATACAAGCACAAAAAACAAACAGGTGGTCATGGCCAATATGGTCATGTTAAAATAGAGATTGAGCCATTACCAAGGGGAGAAGGATACGAGTTTGTTGATAAAATTGTTGGTGGTGTTATACCAAAGAACTTTATTCCATCAGTTGATAAAGGGATAAAAGAAGCAATGAAAAAAGGTGTAGTTGCAGAATATCCAGTTGTAGATATAAAAGTTACATTGTTTGATGGTTCTTATCATGATGTTGATTCATCAGATATAGCTTTCCAGATTGCTGCAAGACAAGCATTTAAAGATGGAATGAAAAATGCTAATCCTGTAATTCTTGAACCAATTATGAAAGTTGAAGTTTTTACTCCTACAGAATATACAGGAGATGTAATGGGAGAAATATCTTCAAAAAGAGGTAGACCTATGGGTATGCAATCAATGGGTAGAGGAATGGATAGGATAGATGCTGAAATACCTCTTGCTGAAATGTTAGATTTTTCTCCAAGGTTGAGTTCTATAACAAGTGGTAAAGGGTATTTTACAATGAAATTTTCAACATATCAAGAAGTAACTCCAGATATTCAACAGAAAATTATTCAAGAAAGAGAAAGAGAGAAAGCAGAACAAGAATAATAAAAGCGGTTGCGAGGCAACCGCTTTTTTGTTTTTTAAAATAAAAAAGTTCTTAATTTTTCACATATAAAATGGTATAATAAAGTAAGAAAGAATAATAAGGAGGAAGATCGATGTCCATAAGTACTGGCGGAGGAGATAAAGGTAAAACAAGTTTGTGGTCAGGAGAAAGGGTTTCCAAAGATGATTTAAGAGTAGAAGCCTATGGAACAATAGATGAATTATCTTCTTTTTTAGGAGAAGCAAAACATTATGTTAAATCATATAAAGTAAAGAATATCATAAATATGATACAAAATGATCTGTTTAAAGTTGCAGGAGAATTGGCTTCAAAAAACAAAGATTTTTTATATCGAATAAATGATGAAGATGTTGAGCAAATAACTCAATTTGTGAAGTTTTTTGAAAAAAGAATAAATTTAAAAGGGTTTGTATTAACAGGTAATACAATTGAATCAGCTAAATTGGATGTATGTCGAACTATTGTCAGAAGAGCAGAAAGAAGGATAGTAAGTCTTTCAAAAAATGCTGATATTTCTGAACCCCTTTTAAAATATATAAACAGATTGTCGGATTTGTTATTTGTTATGGCAAGATATGAAGAATACTTGATAAATAAAATAGAATATAAGAAATGGTGATTTAATGAGGATTTTAGTAGCAACATATCAGGTAGAATTAGTTAATATAAATTCTCTAAAAGAAAAAAGAAGTATAATAAAGAAAATTATTAACGATTTTAGAAAGAAATATAATATAGCAATTGTAGAAAGTGACTTTAATGACAGTAAAAAATTTTTTGAGATTACAGTAGTTACATTATCACAAAATAGAGATTTTTTATTAAATTTTTTTGAGAAATTAGAAGATGAAATAGAATATAAATATGGATTAAATCTCGTAATTTCTAATTATGAGATAATATAGAGGTGAAAATTTTGGAAGAAAAAATAAAAGAAATAAAAAAAATCTTGAAAAAGATGCTTTCTGAAAGTAGATTAAAACATATTATGGGAGTGGCATATACTGCTAAAATGTTGGCAGATAAATATAATATAGAGGAAGAGCGTGTTGAAATAGCAGCATTAGGGCATGATTTATTTAGAGATGTAAAGCCATATAAGTTTTTGAAAATTGCCAGGGTATATGGGATAGATATATCTTATGTAGAAAAGAAACATCCTATATTATTACATGGAAAGATAGCTGCAGAATATTTAAAAAGAGAATATAATATTCCTGAAGATGTATATGAGGCTATTTATTATCATACCAGTGGATATAAATTTTTTGGTACTGTTGGGAAAATAATATTTATATCTGATTCAATAGAACCTACCAGAGAATATGAAAATGTTGAATATTATAGGGAATTGGCCTTTTATAATTTGGAAAAAGCATATAAAGAGATTTTAAAAAATAAAGTTATTTATGCTCTTAAAAAGAATCATTTTTTATTGCCAGATACAGTTGAAGCGTGGAATTATAATATATAAATATAAATTAGATATAAAAATTTACGGAGGTGGAATAAATTGGCAGCAAGAATTCAGGTTGGTGGTAGCAGAAGAGCAAGTGGAAAATGGATATGGGTGATATTATTATTAATAATTATTGTTATTATAGGTGGTATTTTTTATTTTTATAATAATTTAAAAAATACTACTGAAATGAAAGCTGAAGCGGTAAGTTATTTAATTACTTATGAAACACCTAAAAAAACAGAGTTATATTTTATTAGAATAAAAAATCAGTCAAGAAAGATTTTTGTTGTAAAGAGTCCAGATAATATTTTTTATTCAGAAAAAGGATTATATATTGATTCGTTAAAACCAGAGGAAGCTTTAACAAACTTTGAACAAATGTTTGATATTAGTCCATCTACTATAAAATACCATTTTATTTTAAAAAGTGATAGTATTACAAGCTTTTTATCGATATTAAAAGGTAATGGAAATTCAATTGATGATGTATTTGAAACATTAAAAACCAGGAAATCTGGAATTATGGATATGTTGGTATCTAATAATCTCGTAAATGAAATAAGAAAATATGGTAACACTAACTTATCTTATAATGGAGCTTTTGCTTTATTACAAGCATTTTCAAAATATTCTATAACAAGTTATGATAAATTGGAAATAAAAACATTATTGTCAAAACCTGTTTTAATCAATTTGCCAGACTTAAAAAAACAATTAGAAAGGAATTATATAGATAAAACAGCATTAGAATCGTTAAAAACAATTTTGGAGTGATCAAATGAAATTTTTAATGTATATATTGGGCATTATTTTTTCTATAATAGTAATAATGTCTATGTTTTTCCCTTTTATAGACACATATGCAAAAATGGAGAAATTACCGGATCCATATTATTTTTTAGTTTTAGGAATGGACACTACAGATGTAAATGAAAAAGTTTCTCGAACTGATTCAATATTGTTAGTTGGCGTCAGTGAAAAGAAAGAAAAAATTCTTGTTTTGCCCATTCCAAGGGATTTATTAGTAACCATTGACAATTCAACAATTAGGATAAATGCTGTATATGTTAAATATGGAATAAAAAAATTACAGGAAATTATTCAAAAAATGTTTAGTGTGAAAATATCAGATTATTTAATTTTTGATTATGGACTTTTCAAGGAAATTGGCAATATATATGCACCAGTTAAGATTTATGTACCAAAAGATATGTATTATGAAGATTATCATCAAAATTTACATATTAATTTTAAACAAGGATATAATTATCTAAATGGTGAAGAATTACTATACTATGCGAGATTTAGGCACGATGCATTAGGTGATTTGGGAAGAATAAAGAGGCAAAAAGATGTTTTGTTTGCTCTAATGAATGCTGCAAGAAGTTCAGGATTATCAAAGATATTGTATTCTATAAATAAAGTTTTAGATAGAACAGTAAATTCTTTTGATTTTGAAAAGTTATTTTCTTTATTTATAGTTTCTAAAAAATCTAATATAAACTTTCTTTCTTTACCAATAGAAGTAGTTGGCGATTATGTCAAATTAGATAATAGCCAGATTAAATATATGAATAAATATTTAACCTATTTTGAAAAACCTTCAGATAATAAAAAGGTTTGGATTACATTAATTAATAATATGAAGAATTTTAATTTAAGTTTTTATACAGTTATGAGAAATAAGTGGAAGAATTCAAATGGTTATTTAATTGAAATAGTAGATAAATTGCCAGATATAAACGGGATTCAGCATAATAAATCTTATTTGATAATAAAAAATAAAAAATATGAAGAAAGAATACTGAAAGAGATAAAAAATAGGTATGGCAATATAGCTTTTGAGATAATTGATGCTAAGCAAAAACCTGATTTATATTTTTCGATTATCAAGTTTTTAAGTGATAATTTTTATAATACATTAAATTCAGATATTATTATATTAGTGGGGAAAAATTCATGAAAGAGGTATTTTTATTAATAAATGGATTCTTAAAAAAAAATAAAAAACATTTTTTATTTCCCTTTCTTTCTATATTCATTGGAGTATGGGGAATGATTGTTGTTTTATCTGTAATAAAAGGTTTTGATAAAACTCTTATAAATTCGTTAACCGCCTTTTATCCGCATATAATAGCATATGAGAAAATTGATAAAGATATAAAAGATGAAAAATTTAAGATATATTTTTCATCGTATCAGGGTTTTTTTAATAAAGATAAAAAAAGAATAGGAGTTACATATTGGGAAATAAATGATATTGATTATTATAAAGAATTGTTAGTTAAGGGAAATACTTCTGGATGTATTATAGGAAATGTAATGGCAGAAAATATGAACTTAAAACCTGGAGATACACTAAATATATTTTATACAGATGGAGAAAATAAAATCAGATTAAAAAATATAAAAATCACAGGTATTTTTCATTCAGGAATATATATTATAGATTCTTCTTTTATTGTAAAAAAAGAAAAAGTCGAATATTTAAATTATACAGGTATATATCTAAAAAATCCAAAAAAAGCAGGAAAAATTAAAAAACAGTATTTTAATGATTATCTTGCAACAACATGGGAAGAACAAAATGAAAATTTTGCTAAGGCGGTTGAAGTGGACTCATACTTTGCTTTAATAATCACTTTTTTTGTGGTATTAATGAGTGGTTTTAGTATTTCTAATTCAGTAATGTATTCAATTTTTACAAGAAAAAAAGAAATAGGAATATTATTTTCAATGGGTATGGAAAAAAGAAAAATATCAATGATATTTATTTTTGAAAGTTTAATAGTAGCTGTAACTGGTTTTATTTCTGGACTTTTTTCTGCTTTAATAACAATTACAATATTAGAAAAAATAAACATAAAACTACCTTCTGGTGTATTTTATATAGATAAAATACCTTTTTATATTTCATTTAATGATATAGTTTTAGGTTTTTTATTCATTATAACTCTTTCTTACCTTTTTTCATGTATATCCTCAAAAAAATTGTTATCTTTTGATCCCATAGAGGTGCTTCATAATGAATAGTTTAATTGAAATAGAAAATTTATATTTTTCTTACGATAGAAAAACAAATGTTTTAAAAAACATAAATTTAAAAATAGAAAGAAATAAATATTATGGGATATATGGCCATTCTGGAAGTGGGAAAAGCACATTGCTTTTTTTAATGGGAAAAATATTAAAACCATCGTCGGGAAAGATCATGTATGCTTTTAATAAAGATATAAAAAAACATATAGGCTTTGTATTTCAGTTTTTTAATTTAATAAATGAACTAACAATTTTAGAAAATGCAAAATTAGCTCAATATATTAGAGAAGGAGAAGAAAATTTAAAAGAAATAAGAGAGTTTGCAGAAATATTAGGAATAAGTAAAATAATGGATAAATATCCTGGAGAGTTATCTGGAGGAGAAAAGCAGCGTGCGAGTATATTAAGAGCAGTAGTTGGAAATATAAAACTTATTCTTGCAGATGAGCCGACAGGCAGCCTTGATATGGAAAACAAAATAATTGTATTTAAGTTATTTAAGGATCTTATTCAATATAATAAAACAATAGTTGTGGTTTCACATGAAAAAGAATTAATAGATTTTTGTGATAAAAAAATCTTATTAGAAGACGGATTAGTAAAGGGGGAATTCTAATGGAAAGAGAATTTTTGTTTTTAAAACCAAATACTGTAAGAAGAGGATTAGTAGGGGAAGTAATAAGTAGATTGGAAAGAAGAGGTATAAAAATTATTGCAATGAAAATGATAAACGCTACAAAAGAACAGGCAGAAAGGCTATATAAAGAACACGAAGGAAAACCATTTTATAATGAATTAATAGAATTTGTGTTATCAGGTCCTGTAGTTGTGATGGTTTTGGAAGGGCCAAGAGTAGTCGAAATGGTAAGACATATTATAGGCAATACAGATCCTTTAAAAGCTTCTCCGGGTAGTATACGTGGTGAATTTGGAATGAGTGTAACAAAAAATATAGTGCATGCTTCAGATTCTCATGAAAATGCCGAAAAAGAGATGAAAATATTCTTTAGTGAAGATGAAATATTAAATTATAAATTGGATGTGCAACACGACTTATGATAATTATAAAATTAAAAAAAGGTAAGGAAAAAAAAATAAAAAATGGATATTTATGGATATTTAAAGATGAAATTGCAGAAATCACCGGAGAAAAAAAAGATGGTGAAATTTGTAATGTATTTTCCTATAATTTTGAATTTCTAGGTAAAGGCATATTTTCAAAATCATCAAATATTTCTGTAAAAGTTCTATCTTTGAGTGATGAAGAAATAAATGAAGGATTTTTTTATAAAAAATTTATAAAATCTTTGAATTTAAGAAAGGGATTTGGAAATTCATATCGTTTTTTTCACGCAGAAGCTGATGGTGTCCCGGGATTAATTATAGATAAATATGAAAATTTTTTGGTTATTCAATTTCGAAATAAAGGAGTAGAAAATAAGAAAAATGAAATAATAAGTGCATTATTGAAAGTATTTAATAAAGAAATAAAAGGTATTTATGAAAGAAGTGATTTTGAAACTACATCAAAAGAAAATCTTGAGAGAAATGTTGGATTGCTATGGGGAGAAAATCCACCTGATAATTTTATTATTGAAGAGGAAGGAATAAAATATGTAGTTGATATAAAAAATGGTCAAAAAACGGGTTTTTTCTTTGATCAAAGGAAAAATAGAGTTTATATAAGGCAGTTTTCTAAAGATTCAATAGGTTTAGATGCTTATTCATATACTGGTGGATTTGCATTAAATATGGCAAAATATGGTGCAAAAAAAGTCATTGCGGTAGATAAAGATGAGTATGCCCTTGAGTTATTGAAAGAAAACGCAAAAATAAATCATATAGAAGATAAAATAGAAATAATATTTGATGATGTCGAACATTTTCTTTTAGAAACAAAAGAAACTTTTAATTTGATGATGTTAGATCCTCCATCATTAATAAAAAAGAAAACAGAGAGATTTAAAGGTGTTCAAATTTTTAAAAAAATATCAGAACTGGGAATAAAAAGATTAAAAGATTATGGAATTTTAAGTTTATGTAGTTGCGCCTATCAAGCAGATATATCATTATTAATTGAATCATTAAGAAGGAGCGTTGAAAATCAAGGTATCAGGTTACAAAATATTGATATTATTACTCAATCAAACGACCACCCCTGGATAATTCAAATACCAGAAAGTTTGTATTTAAAATGTTTATGGATAAGAGTTCTGAGGTGAGAAGATGCCCAGTATATTGGCTCATATACTATATTCTATGAAATATTCACAAAAAATATGGGGTCCTGAATTATATTTAGGGGCACAGGGGCCAGATGTATTTTTTTATGCAAATGAAGGGAAATATAAGAGAATAGGTGATGAACTGCATAAATTAAATTCAGATGATTATAGGGAATTAATGAAAAATTTTCCTGAGAATTTTTATTATGGGTTTATTTCTCACATGGAATTAGATGAAAAATTACATCATATAATTAATTCTTATTATTCTGAGTCTATATTACACACCAAATTTGAATATAATTTTGATGAGATTTTGTCCTTACGCTTTTTAGGGACACATTTTATTGAAAATAAATGGTGGAAAATATTAAAAGTAAATAATATAGAAAAGATATCAAAAAACTTTGATTTGATGTTGGAGAAGGAATTTGGTGTGAAAGGAATTAGTTATAAATATGCATATGAAAAAATGTTGAAAAATATAAGAATATTATTCGAATATCCGAAATTTAAAAAAAATATTTTAGCTAAATTTTTAAAAATTTTTGGAAAAGATTATACTTATTTGTATCCTGAAATATCTGATAAAGATAAGGATAAATTGTTTCAACTTGAAAAAGAATTTCTTTTGACTCTTAAGGGGGATTGATAAAATGAAAGTTTTAGGTTTAATTTTAGCTGGTTCATCTACAAGCGGTATTAAAGAGTTAACCAAGAAAAGAGCAAGTGCAGCAGTACCTATTTTTGGTAAATACAGGGCTATAGATTTTACATTGAGTAATTTTGTGAATTCTAAAATAAAAAAAGTAGGAGTACTAACTCAGTATTATCCAAGAAGTTTAATGGATCATCTTGGAAGTGGTAAAGAATGGGATCTGGACAGAAAAACAGGTGGATTATTTATATTGCAGCCATATTTTAAAAATAAAGAAGAAATACCTGTTTATAAAGGAACTGCTGATGCAATATTTCAAAATATGACATTGTTAAGAAGAGGCGATGAAGATTTTGTTTTAATTGGATCAGGAGATCATATATATAATTTTGATTTTACAAAATTATATCATTATCATTTGTTAAATGCTGCAGATATTACTATTTTAACCAAAGAGTGTACTAATGACGAACTTATTAATACATATGGTCAGGTAGTGACAGATGAAAATGGAAGAATTTTAGAATTTCATGAAAAACCAACGGAAACAATATCTAATAGGATATCATTGGGAGTATATTTTATAAACAAAGCATTATTAATAGAATTACTATATACATCAATACCTAATGGTGGCAAAGACATTGTAAGTGATATTATACAGCCTAATTTGAAAAAATTAAGAGTTTTTTCATATAATTTTGATGGGTATTGGTCAAACATAAAAAAATCAATAAAAGCATATTACAATACAAATATGGATATTCTTAAAGATGAAGTAAGAAAAGAATTATTTTATTCAAACAAAATATATACTAAATTAAAAGATTATGCGCCACCTAAAATTAATATTAATGCGAATATTCAAAATGCATTTGTTGCTGATGGTACGATAATAAATGGAACTGTAAAAAATTCTATAGTTTCCAGAGGTGTAAGAATAAAAGCAGGGGCTATTGTTGAAAATTCGATAATATTACAGGATACTATTATATCTGAAGGAAGTGTTATAAAAAATGCTGTTATAGATAAAGATTGTAAAATTAGAGAAGGGAAAAAAGTTATAGGTGAAGATAAAATATTAGTAGTAGAAAAAGGCACGATTATATAGGGGGGATGAAAATGAATGTTGTAGCTTTAATATTAGCAGGCGGTCAGGGAACCAGACTTGGAGCTATTACTGAATATCTTGCAAAACCGGCAGTTCCGTATGGCGGTAAGTACAGAATAATAGATTTTGCTTTGAGTAATTGTGTTAATTCAGGAATATATAATGTAGGAGTCTTAACTCAGTATAGACCACATGTATTAAATAAACATCTTGGTATAGGTAAACCATGGGATCTTGATATAAAATCTGGAGGATTAACTATTCTACCTCCATATGTAAGCAATACCGATCAATCGTGGTATAAAGGAACAGCAGATGCTATTTATCAAAATATAGAATATATTGATAGTTATGATCCGGATTTTGTTGTAATATTGTCTGGTGATCATATATATAAAATGGATTATAATGAAATGATAGATTATCATATAGAAAAAGGTGCAGACGCTACTATAGCCTGTATGGAAGTGCCAATAAGCGAAGCATATAGGTTTGGTATTATGGTTACAGATTCTTTTGGTGAAATAATGGAATTTCAGGAAAAACCTTCAGAACCGAGAGGGAACCTGGCTTCTTTGGGTATTTATGTATACACATGGCCAATTTTAAAAAAATTATTGATTGAAGATTCGAGAGATCCTAATTCTGAACATGATTTTGGAAAGAATATTATTCCAAAAATGTTAGAGAATAAAAATAAATTATATGCATTTAATTATGAAGGATATTGGAGAGATGTTGGGACATTACAATCTTATTGGGAGTCTAATCTTGAGTTATTAGGTCCAATGCCTATGTTAAATATACATGATGTAAATTGGAAAATATATACCCAATCAGAAGAATTACCGCCAGCCTTTATATCAAAAGAAGCAAATTTATCCGGGTCTTTAATTAGTGAAGGTTGTGAAATATATGGGGAAGTCTATAACTCTGTATTGTTTCAGGGCGTAGTTGTGGAAGAAGGAGCGATTATTAAAGATTCAGTAATAATGAATAAGGCAGTAATAAGAAAAGGAACATATATTGATAAAGCTATAATTTGTGAAAATACTGAAATTGGTGAAAATGTAAAAATAGGAGTAGGGGAATTTAAAGAAAACGAGTTTAATAAAAAGGTTTATAATACTGAGATAACTTTAATAGGATTTAATGTGAAAATTCCGTCAAATATAAATATTGGGAAAAATGTCATTATAGGAAATTATATAAGAGAGTTTACAGGTGATATACCTTCTGGAGGGTATATAATTTAGGGAGGCGGAACAATGGATTTTTATGCTGTGAAGTTTTTTGCAACATCTTCATTAACAGCTGAAGTAATAGTAGGTTACATGTTTGGAAAACAAAAAGGAACTCCTGAATATAAAGTTTTATCTATACCTAAATCAAAACTCCCAAAATTTGAATTACCAGATATAAATTTGTCTTATATTGAATATAAATCTAAATTAGAAGAATTATATTATACAGCTATAAAAGATTCGACTGTATTAGATTTAAATAAACAATTTTTAGCTTTTGTTCAATCTACTATAAAACGTTATGGTGCTGAAATAATAAATGCAAAAATGTTTTTAGGCGTAAGGGACTCAGATGTGGCTATAATAAAAGCTATATTATCTGAAATCTTTGAGGAATGGGAAGGAGAAGTTAATTTAAGAATAGTTGCGGAAAAATTAACTTATCAGGATTTAGTATGGTTGATGACGCAAAATAGAAGTTTTAGTGAAAAAGAAAAATCTTATCTAAATAGGGTTGACGTATTATCCTCTCCTGAAGTATTACCCCTTTCAGATCCATTAAATGGTATGACTATAAATAATCTTGATGTTGGAGATCCGGTTTATTCATTGATTATAGATCCAGTAGAGCCCGCAAATTTAAATAGATTAAAAGAACTTTATCCAGATAAATTTGATGAAAGTGGGAAAAATCTTTTACCAATAGAATCTAAATTAATAGCTAAAGAGTTAATTCCTGGAACTGATTATTATTTTATAAAAATGGATCTTGGAAGTGGTATTATAGGCAAAGCTGTTATATCAAAAAATTTAAAAATGATGGTAGATTCCAATAAAATAGAAGAAATGCATAGGAAAAGAGAAGAATATTTTAATCCTCCGGAAGATAAAATAATAGGGGATATATTAAAAGATTCTATTGCAGGATTAAAAAGAGAGGCAAATCTTCCAGAAAATAAAGTAAAAAGTAGTGATATATTAATTATTTTTGGATTATCTATAGGATTAATAATAGGAGCAATCTTATTGGGAATTTGGTTAGGAGTATTTTAATGAATATACATTCCCTAATTTTAATAATTTCTTTAATAATTATAGGTATTGTATTTAACTTAGTTATGATAAATTATCTATATATAAATGCAATATATAGAAAAAATGTATTTAAGAAAGATCTGGAAGAAATAAATAAAATAGAAAATAGTTTGTATAATAAAAATTATAGTGAGGAGATTATTTATAATACTAATTCAGCAACATTGATAAAAATTACCTTTGATGATAATATAGAAGGGGTTATTATTCAGGAGGAATAAAATGAAAGTTAAATTATCATACGCGACAGCTGTTTTGTTAGGTCTTAAAAAGGGAAAAATTCAATTTGAAATGCCAACAGCTTATTTAATGTTAGGAGAAAAGTGCATATATAATTGTAGTTTTTGTGCTCAAGCTAGAGAAGCTAAATCGGATAAGGACTACTTGTCGAGAATTAAATGGCCAGAATATTCATTAATTGAATTTATGTCAAAAGTAAAAGAAAATAACCCGTTTAAGAGATTCTGCATTCAAGTGGTAAACTCTGAAAATTATTTTGAAAATTTAAAGAATTTTTTGTGTGAAATAAAAGGATTAAATGTTTTAAAAGCGGTATCCTTACGACCAAAAAATATGGAAGAAGTAGATGAGATATTTAAATATGATATAGATAATCTGGGGATATCAATAGATTCTGCAAGTAAAGAATTATTTTCTAAAATAAGAGGGGGGAGTTTTGACTCTCTCTTTAGCATTTTAATAGAATCTTCAAAAAAATATCCAGGTAAAATAACAACACATATAATAGTTGGTTTGGGTGAAACTGATGAAGAATTGGTAAACTTAATGCTTGAAATGAAAAAGTATAATATTTTAGTTTCTTTATTTTCGTTCACACCAATCAAAGGAACGGAATTTGAAAATGTGAAGCCTCCTTCATTGGAAAGGTACAGAAAGATACAATTTGCAAGAGAAATAATAGAAAAATATGATGTAAGTAAAAATGATTTTGGTTTTATTAATGGTGTTTTGATAAAATTACCAGATGTAGAAATATCGGTGGAAGAAGCAATTAAAACAAGTGGATGTAGTTATTGCACCAGACCATATTATAATGAAAAACCAAATAAAGTATTATATAATGTACCACAAAAGAGGAAATATTGAAAGGAGGAAGGAAATGGCTCTATTAACTTTTAAGGGAGGAGTTCATCCGCCTGAAAAGAAGGAATTGGCAGAACATAAAGAAATTAAGGTTTTGCCATTGCCAGAAAAAGTATATATTTATACTACAAACCACATAGGAGCACCAGCAAAAATTTTAGTAGAGCCTGGTCAGAAGGTAAAAACCGGGCAAAAAATAGGAGAAGCAAATGGTTTTATTTCCGCAAATATTCATTCTTCTGTGACTGGTGAGGTAGTAGAAATCACTAAGATGACTAATGCAGCAACAGGAATGAAAAATGATGTAATCGTTATTCAAAGAACAGGAGAAGATGAATGGGAGTTAATTCAAAATCATGGTGATTATACAAAAAAATCGCCAAAAGAAATAGTTGAAATTGTAAAAGAAGCTGGAATAGTTGGTTTGGGTGGAGCTATGTTTCCATCACATGTAAAAATGTCAATTCCAGAGGGTAAAAAAGCAGAATATTTAATAATAAATGCTGCCGAATGTGAACCATATATCACAATAGACCATAGAATGATGTTGGAAAGGTCTAAAGAAATCGTTAAAGGTATAAAAATTATTATGCATGCAACAGGAGTTAAAAAAGCTTATATTGGTATTGAGAGTAACAAGCCAGATGCAATAGAAAAAATGAAAGAAGCTGTATCTGGAGAACCAATAGAAGTTAAAGTGTTAAAGACAAAGTATCCACAAGGAGCAGAAAAGCAATTAATATATGCAGTTACAAAAAAAGAAGTTCCATCTGGAGGATTACCATTAGATGTTGGAGCAATAGTTTTTAATGTTTCAACAACATATGCAATATATGAGGCTGTTGAAAAAGGGAAACCTTTAGTAGAAAGAGGTATTACATTAACAGGCGAAGGCGTAAAAAATCCTGGTAATTTTATATACAGAATAGGTACTTTAGCGAAAGATTTGTTAGAACATGTTGGATTAGTTGAAGAAGAAAAAATAGATAGAATTTTATATGGTGGTCCAATGATGGGAATACCACTACCTAATATTGAATTGCCAACATTTAAAGGGAATAACGCTTTAACTGTAATGACAAAGGAAGTAGCACCTAAAAAAGAGTTATATCCATGTATTAGATGTTCTAAATGTGTTCAGGTATGTCCAATAAATTTAATGCCATATTTATTAAAAATGCAAGTAGAAAAGAGAGAATATGACAAAGCTTTAGAATATGGATTAATGGATTGTATAGAATGTGGATCATGTTCTTATGCATGTCCTGCAGGGATTGAATTAGTAAAAACATTTAAAACTGGCAAAAAGGTAGCAAGAGCTTTAAAAGGGAGGGCAAAAAAATGAAGTTGAATGTTGCAGCTGCACCACATTTGAGATCTAAAGATAGCGTAAGAGCTGTGATGGTAGATGTATTAATCGCCCTCATACCATCGTTTATAGTTTCTACATGGGTATTTGGATGGAGAGCTTTCTGGATCATGCTCTACACCATGCTTTTAGCAGAAGGTATGGAATTATTCATAATGAAAGTTTTAAGAAAGCAAAAGAATTTTAAACCAGATTTTAGTGCATCAGTTACAGGATTGTTATTGGCTATGAATCTGAGTTTAGCAGTAAATTGGTGGCAAATTCTTATAGGAACATTTGCTGCTATTGTATTGGGAAAACATGTATACGGTGGTTTAGGTAAAAATGTATTTAATCCCGCATTAGTTGGAAGGGTTTTTATGTTAATATCCTTCCCTGTTGCTATGACAACTTGGTATAGGCCATTTTATTTTAAATATGATACTATTACAACAGCTACACCTTTAGCTATTTTGAAGGAAAAAGGTGTTTCAACTTTGGCTAATTGGCCAGATTATCCTATTAATTTAAAAACTTTATTTATAGGAACAGTACCAGGTTCTATAGGTGAAGTGAGTGCATTGGCATTAATAATAGGTTTTATATATTTAGTTCTTAGGGGAAGAATAAAAATCTGGATTCCTATAACTTATATTTCAACAGTATTTGTAATTTCATCAATTTTTTATTTAGCTGATCCAACAAAATATGCATCACCATTATTCCACTTATTTGCAGGTGGATTAATGTTAGGTGCTTTATTCATGGCTACAGATATGGTAACCAGTCCTATGACTGTTAAAGGTCAAATTATATTCGGGTTAGGTTTGGGATTAATTACAATGACAATCAGACTTTTTGGAGGATATCCAGAAGGTGTATCTTTCTCAATCTTAATTATGAACGCATTTGTCCCATTGATTGATATATACGCAAAACCACGTATTTTTGGTACAACAAGAGGTGGTAAAAAATGAAAGAATACATGAAAACAGGATTTATATTGATGTTATTTATTGTAATTTCAGGGTTTATTGTCTCTTTAGTATATGTATCAACTAAACCAGCTATTGATAATGCTGAATTACAGGCTAAATTAAAGGCTATTAAAAAAGTTTTACAAGATTCTAGAGGTGAAGGGTTATTAATAGATCAAAAAGATATTCCAACATCATCAAAAGAATTAAGTTCAGCTATTTGGGACTCTAATGAAAATGGTGTGGTTTATTCCAATGGGAAATCGAAGGTTTATTCTCCAGTATATAAATATGTAAATTCAAAAGGTCAGGAAATATATATTTTAACAGTATCAAGTATAGGTTTTGGTGGAGAAGTTATTTCTGTAGTATCTTTTGTGAAAGATAAAGAATTATATTTTAATAATTTGGAAGTAATCTCATATTCTCAAGAGACACCAGGTTTAGGGGCTAATATTGCTGAAGAAAAGGTGAAAGAAAGATTCTATCCAATTTCTTATAAAGGATTAATTAATGGTGTAAAAGTAAATAAAGATGCAGGAGTTATTTTAAGTACACCAGAACAAATAAAAGAAGGAAAAGAAAAAGGTATAGTTCAAACAAGTGATATAATGACAGGTGCAACAATTACGCCAAGAGCTGTTGCAAATTCAATAAATGTAGGGTTTGAATACCTCAAATCCAAAGGGGTGATTCAATAATGGCTGATATAAAAAATTTAAAAGCAGGATTGTTCCAGCAAAATCCTACTTTCATACAGGTTTTGGGTATGTGTCCAACACTTGCTACAACAACAAATGCAGAAAATGCTTTAGGGATGGGGTTAGCAACATTAGCTGTTTTGATTTTATCTAATATAGTAGTATCATTAATAAAAAAATTGGTACCTAAAAATATAAGAATTCCTATTTACATAGTAGTTATTGCTTCATTTGTTACAATGGTTGATTTGTTAATGCACGGATATACATATGATTTATGGAAGACTTTAGGACTATTTATTCCATTGATAGTTGTTAACTGTATAATTTTGGGAAGAGCTGAATCGTTTGCTTCAAAAAATAGTGTATTAGATTCTATATATGATGCTTTAGGTATGGGATTAGGTTTTACAGGTTCATTAATATTATTGGGATCAGTTAGGGAATTATTAGGAAATGGTACAATCTTTGGATTACCTATCTGGGGAGACGCAATGAAATTATATGTTATGATACTTCCACCAGGAGCATTTTTAGTATTAGGTATGTTACTAGCAATGTTTAATACGATTGGAATACATAATAGAAATAAGGCAAAGGCTGGTGAGAAGAAATGAAGCTATTTTTCATATTTCTTTCAGCAATTCTAGTAAATAATTTTGTTTTATCAAAATTTTTGGGTATATGTCCGTTTTTAGGTGTTTCAAAAAAGATAAGTTCTGCTTCAGGAATGTCAATGGCTGTTATATTTGTTATGGTTTTATCCAGTATCATAACCTGGTTTTTAAACTTATTATTAGTGAAAATGGGGTTAGAATTTTTAACAACAATAGTATTTATATTGGTTATAGCAACGTTAGTTCAATTTATAGAATTCTATATTAAAAAGGTTTCACCAAACTTATATGAAGCTTTAGGGATTTATCTACCATTAATCACGACCAATTGTGCTATTTTAGGTTTAGCTTTAATTAATGTAATGAATAAATATACATTAATGGAAACTATTATAAATTCATTAGGTGCAGGATTTGGTTTTGGTATGGCTTTAATAATTTTTTCTGCTATTAGAGAGAGAATGGATTATTATGATGTTCCTGAGCCATTTAAAGGTACAGCTATTGCTTTGATTACTGCTGGATTGCTATCAATGGCTTTTATGGGATTCTCTGGTCTCATAAAAATATAAGGGAGGAGTTTTTATGTCTATAGTTATAAATGCAGTAATATTACTTGCAATATTAGGTTTTTCAGCTGGAGCTTTTTTAGCTTTTGCGGAAAAGAAATTTGAAGTAAAAGAAGATGTTAGAGTAGTTTTTGCAGAAAACTTGCTACCTGGGATAAATTGTGGAGCTTGTGGATATCCTGGATGTTCAGGATTTGCAAAAGGTTTTGTTAATGGGGAAGTAAAAGCAGATGGATGTTTACCTGGAAAAAGGCAAGGAGTACCTGAAAAATTGACAAAGTTATCAAAAATGTCAGATGATGAATTAAATAAAATCTGGGAAGAAATTGGAGAAGATCCAGATAAAATAAAAGAGAAATTTTAAAAAATTAAGGAGCTTATAAGCTCCTTAATTTTTCTATTAATAGATTTTTGAAAACAGCAACATTTGAATCATCTTTATATTCTATTATAAAATTTATCCAATTATAAAATATATGGAAATCATTTTTAATCAGATAATTCTTTAATATATTTATTTTATCAGGGTTAAAATTATTTAATACGTCAATAGATAAAGCAATTATTTCTTTAATATATTTATTTGCTTGACTTACTGTATATTCGCTTTCAATTAATTTTGTTAAGTATAAATTTTTAAGATTATTAAGATCATAATTCTTTATAAAGTCTATATAATCCACGGAAATTTCAATTTTAATGATTAAATCAGAATCATTTTGGTTCAAAAATATAATTCCTTTTAAATCTTTTATATATTTCTTAATTAACATAATATCATATAATTTTATATCTGTTTTGTCCAGGGGAATTTGTTTGTTTAATAATAAGATATAATCATTAAAAATATTATCTTTGTCAATTATCTTAACTTCTAATACGCCGCTTTTTATTAAAGAGTAAGAGATAATAATATTTCCGCTTTCTTTTTCTTTAAGAATAAGCGTTAGTATTTTATATAATACTTTATATAGTTTATCTTTATTCGAAAAAACAATAGAGTTTTTTATATTCATATGCTTCTTTATATTAACTGTTTTTTTACTAAGATAAAAAGATAAAAAGTAAACAAGTTCACTATGAAATTTATTTATATCAAAAAACTCAAAACAATTTTGCACAAATTTATCTGAGCTGAAGAAAAAAGCATTTTTAAATTCTTCCATTAAATAATTAATCTCAGAAATATTTTTTATTATTAAGCTTTTTTCTATATCCTTTGATAGCTTTATATTTAAAGAATTAATAAGATTTTGAATAGGGGTATTAATGGAAAAAATAAGATCATTTATCAAAGAATTATTCTTATTTTCTATTTGTTTAATATGAATTTTTAATTCGGAAATTTTATTTTCTTTGTTTTTTAAGGTGTTAATTATATTGTCTATTTTTTCTTTTAAAGAAATACCAATATCTGTATTTAATTTAATATTCTTTTTATTATTTCCATTAATAGAATTTAATATTAAATTAAGATCTTTTATAGAATAAAAATAATTTTTTTTCAAAATCAGAAATAGAATAAAAAATAGTATAGAATTAACAATAATATATAAAGATAATTTATCCATAAATAATATATTTAAATTTTTATCTGGAACAATATAAAACAACATTTTTTTATAGGGGATAAAGATTTGAATTGCTGATTTAATAGAATCAGAGGAATTTGTATAAAAATTGTTTTTAAAAAATAATTTATTATTGTATTTTAAAATTATATTACTATTTGAAATTAAATTAAGATAATCAATATATTCAAGTAGACTATAGGTATAAATATATTTCTTATTTTTTATTTCAATTTCACTATAGAAGAAATTATTATCATTAATATTCTTAAAATCAGAATATATAATCTTATCGTTTTGATATATGGCTAACTTAAATGGCTTAAATGTAAACTTCTGATAATTTATATAATGCTCGATATTTTTCTTTACTTTTTCATCCAATTGAAATATTGTATTTTTTAGATAATTTTTCAAATTTTTTTGTTCATAATTATCAATGTCTATTTTTATCAGGAAGATTAATGAAATGAAAGACAATACAATGAATAAATAAATAAGCATAAGTTGTTTGAATGAATTTTTCATATTTTCACCTCAAAGACTAAACTAATATATATATTTAAATTATAACACAAATAAAAAAAACGGATCCAACGGATCCGCTAAATGTCTATCCATCTATTTCAGGGGGGGATAGGGGGATTTTCTTTTTACAACAATAGTATACAAAAATAAATGTTACTTTTCAATACTTGAATATTAATTGTGAATTTTCAAACGTAACAAAAAAGGTAGTTATGTAAATTTCATTTTTTCAATGATGGAATAAGTAAAACTGTCATAGCCCATACTATAGAAATTCCCAGAACCATAGTTAAACTGAACTGTTTGAGTAATTCTCCACGCGATAACTGAAAAGTAATGAAAGATGATATTGTGGTTAAAAAAGATAATGTAGTGGCTTTTAATGTATGCCAGTAATGAACCTTATCTTCGTCAATAGCATGGAAAATATGTATATAACCATCAACCCCTATTCCAAATATTAAGGGGAGTGAAATTATCGTTAAAAATGTTGCTTTAATGTCAAGAAAGTAAATAACTCCAAAAGCTGATAAATTTGTGAATATTAATCCAAATATAGATATTATAGTTTCTTTAAGCGACTTTCTTGAAAAAAATGTGAGTATACCTATCATAAATACTGAAAATAATATTACATAATAAAATCTGCTTTCAATAATATACATCAATTTATATAATGCTTTTTTATTACCTAAAAAACGATTCAAATATTTATTCAAAGAGTCAAAAAAATATTTCATACCATTATTTGAATTTAAATCAATAGAAGGGGTGACATATACAATAAAATAATCCTTACCATCTTTATTAATTAAAATGTTTTTTCTTAAATTTTCAGGTATTAATTCGGTTATTCCTACTATAAAATCTTTTTCGTTTTTTGATTTGGTAGCTAAGTCTATAATTTTCAAAGTTTCTGAATAAATTCCATACTTTTTTAAAACTGCAACAGCAAACGGGTCATTTACTAATTCAGATATTTCCTTAGTTTTAATCTTTAGTTTTTCGAAATCCCCTAATTGCTTTTTCAATATATCCAAATAACTTTCCACTTTAGAGACATATGGAGATTTTTTTAAATCCTCGATTATTTTTTTTGAATCTTCATCTATTCTAACAATAAATTGCATCTCATTGAATAAAGATGTACCAAAATGGTTTGCAATATCTTTGAAAACTTTTGTACTTTCCGCATTTGTTGGAGCAAGTCCGGGAGGAGTATATGAAAAATTAGAAAAATTAATTATACCAAATATAGAAAAAACGATAACAAAAAATGAAAGAAAGGTTAAAATAAATTTTCTACGTTTAGGAATCCATCTCCCGAGTTTTTGAAACCAGATATTAATTTTATTTTCCCTATATGTTTTAAGAATAATATTTCTAAATGGATAAAATGTAATAGGCGTAATAAATATCATTATTATTGCAAAAACAAATAATCCAATACTACTAATTAAAGCCATTTGTGTAAATGCAGGTAATTTCATGAATATTAAAGATAAAAATACAAATATTGTTGTTAGTACACCGAAAATAACGGGTATCAATACTGTTTCATAGGTTATAGCTAATGCTTCAATGTAATTTTTTCTTTCTTTAAATTCCGTGATCAAACGACTTGTAATGTGAATTCCATAATCTATACCCAAACCTAATGTTATAGCTGCAACAAAAGAAGTTAATATGTTAAATTCTTTAAATACGATGGTAGATAATCCTAAAGTAACCCCTACAGAAATTAATAAACTAACAAAAACCAAAATTGTAGTAATTATATTTCCAAATGTGATGTAGAAAATAATAATAATCAATATAATAGATAAATATGTGGTAATGGAAAAATCAAAAGAAACAGTTTTATTAGCTTCATATGAATATATGTAAGCTCCAGTTAGCCCTGTTTTTATAGAATAGTCTTGATTTATAGAGGCTAAGACTCTTTTTACTTTAGGTATAATTTTATTTACAAAAGCAAGATTTGAAGTAGGCTCTTTAAATGTAACCCCCATTACCATAATTTTTTTATCTGGTGATAAAGTGTAGTAACCCAACATAGGATCAGTTTCTTTAGAACTTTCAAAATTTTTGTTTAATTTATCTAATAAATATATAGTATCATTAATATATTCAAATGATTTAAAATCATAAGGATTAATATCTGAAAAAGCATTAAATGTATCTTTTATATTATTCATTAATTCGTCAATTAATCTTGAATTAGAAACATTTAAAAATCCATAGGACAATAATAAAGAAACATCTGTTTTTGCTAAATCTTTAAATTCTGGCAAAGCTTTCATTCTGGTATAAAAGTCCAAAGCTAATTTTTTATGATCAATGTTATTGTTTATATAAAAAGCAACAATCATTACTTCAGATTCTGATTGTTGGGCTAATTCCTTTTTATATGAAATAGCAATAGGATCATCTTTTGGAAGTAATTCCAAAAGATCAGAATTTATTTTTAAGTTTTTTAAATTATATATAATACCAAAAGATAATATAAAGAATAATATTAATAACCATTTATAATTTTTTGTAAGAAATTCAGAGATTATTAAATATCTTTTTTTCATGATTTCATCTCCACAATATAATGTATATTAATATATCTATAAAAGTTCCTATAACTAAAGCATAAAAATTTTTATTTTTAAAATCTTTATATCCCTTTAATAATTCTATCCATATAAGTGGAATTACTAAATAATAATTAAAAAATGAAAAAAAACCTAATAATAAAATAGGTGAGAGAGAAAGCATATAATATGGGAAAATTATTCTAAAATCATTTATGGAGTAAAAAAATGATCTTAAAACATTATTAATGAATATGAAAAATATCAAAACAATGCTTTTTAAAATAAAAGCATATAAAGAAATATATTTGAAAAATGGTGAAAACCAAAAATAAAATAATATAATAAAACCAATAAAGATTGTATCATACTTGATATTTTTAATTTTATGGGGTAAAAAAAGAATTTTGAATATATTATTAAACATTAATGTATTCCTCCAGTATAAACTTTCATATCATAAATTACATTTATTCCCAATTCCACAAACACATTTAAAAGTGGACGAACGCCAGGATTATTCAGAATATTAGAATCCAGAATAATACCGTTTTCTTTTTTTAATTTTTCAAGAATTTCGGTTTTAAAAGAATACGGCTTATAATTTTCTTTATCCATAACAAAATATTTTAGTTTTAAAAAGCTCAATTCCTTTAAAGTTAACTTCGATAAATTAGTTACGGCAATTGTTGGATAATTTATCAATGTAAAATTTTTTGAATAAGCAATATTTTTATTTAATTGAAGACCATAAAAAGTTAGTTTTTCCTTATATTCTTTTAATGTTGAATCAAACGATTTTAATGTAGTTTTTAATTCATCATATATTTCATTATTAACTACAGCAATAGAAATATGATTATTGGAATAATTTATATGTATTTTCCCAATAAAAACTCCAAGGTCTTTAATAACAAAAAATATCCTCGATAAATTTTTGGATTCATTAATCATTGAGATTATATCATTTTTTATGTCATTATGATAGTTTTTTATAGAGTATGAAGGAATTGGCTCTCTGATAACAGTTTTTATATCATTTGTTCCAAATAAATAATATATAATAATACTTAATAAAAGAATGGTAATAGAAAATACTATTACCATTCCATATATTCTCAATTTATTTTCCTCCCATCTTCAAAACTTCAATAGCTTTTAATAATTGTAAATCATTTTCTAAATCAATAACTGCTTCAAAAGTTGTCGTGTTTTTAGCTTCCATTTGTTCAACATTCTTAATTTCTTTTTTTGGATTTTCTACAACAATATCAGGTTTTATTCCTTTCAAGTGGATATCATGGCCAGCAGGTGTAAAATAGTGTCCTATAGGTAACCAAACCTCTCCACCATTATCCAAAGGAATAGGTCTTTGAACTGCAGCTTTACCATATGTGGTTTTTCCTATTACAGTAGCTATCTTATTATCCTTTAATGCACCAGTTAAAATTTCAGATGCTGAAGCTGAAGATTTATTTACTAAAAGTACAATTGGTAATTTATCTAAAAAATCAAAATGTTCATATGTTTTAGGTTTTATAACTTCTTGGGATCCATCAAAATATCTTACAGTAACTATTGTTTTATCTTTTATAAACATACTTGCGATATCAATAGCAACGTTTAAAAATCCACCAGGGTTATTTCTAAGGTCCAGAATAATTCCATTAACATTTTCTTTTTCAATAGCCTTTAATGCTTTTTGCATTTCAGAAGCGCTTTTTTCTCCGAAATTTGTAAGTTTTATATATCCTATCTTATAATTATCACTATTAAAAACTTTATATTTTGCAGTAACAGTTTCTATTTTTTCCCTTACAAGCGTTATTTTCTTAGGTTCATCCCAACCATCTCTAAAAACTTCAATTTGTACAGTTGAACCAGGTTTCCCGCGCATCTTATTTACCGCTCCAATATAACCAATTTCTGATACAGGAGATCCATCAACACTTATGATTAAATCATCAGCTTGCAGACCAGCTTCATATGCAGGAGTTCCAATCATAGGACTAATTATTCTGACAGCTTTAAGTTTTGAATCATAACTTACTAATATTCCTAAACCTCCATATTCACCTGATTCTTCTATTTTACTTTCAGTTACCTGTTGAGAGTCTAAATACCATGCAAACGGATCATTTAATCCCTCAACTAAACCGTTTAAAGTAGAGTCAAGGACTTTATCATAATCGACTTTATCTTTTTCGTAATAAATATTATTGATATAATAAAGAAGTGTGTAAATAGGGTTTTGAAATTTTTCTAAATATAGTTTTTCAACGTCTTTTTGATTATTAGTATTTGCCCACAATAATACAAATGAAAAAATAATGAGTAATACTACAACGATATTCTTTAGCCTTTTGTTCAAAAAAATCGCTCCCTTCATATATTTGAGTTTTAATACTATTTTTTAATAATACTTAATATTTAAAAGTGCTTCTTCCGATAAATTCTCTAATAATTGATTTTCTTGGAATTTCTTCTAATTCTGTTATTGGTAAGAAATAATCAAGAAATTTTAATAATCTTTTTGCTTCAGAATATTCTTTGTTTTCATTTGTGACAGATAATAATAATGGTTCAGCAAATATCTTTAGTACCGAAAGTTCATAAATTAAATTTGAGTTAAACATAACATCTGCTTCTTCCTGATAAGGAAATATATTTCTATCTTCTCCTTTACGAACATTAGGCCACATTTTTAGTGTTGCAAGTGCAGAATGTCCTCTGAATTTGAAATCTCTTACGATTCTTCTTATTAGTCTTGTATCGGTTGTTGTAATTCTATTCATAGCATCAAGATTCATTTGAGTTAAGGCGCTAACATAGATTTTATATTTAAATTCTTTTGGAATGCTTTCAGTTAATATTTCGTTTAAGCCATGAATTCCTTCAATTATTAATATTTGATTATCATCAATTTTTATCTTTTTACCGCTTTTTAAACTTTTGCCATGTACAAAATCGAATTTTGGAAGTTCAATTTCCTCACCTTTTAATAACTTTTGTAAATGAGTATTGAAAAGTTCTAAATTTAAAGCATATATTGATTCAAAATCATAATTTCCATTTTCGTCTTTTGGTGTTTTTTCTCTATCAACAAAATAATCATCTAAAGAAATAGGTATAGGTTTTAAGCCGTTTACCTTTAATTGAAGAGCTAATCTTTTTGCAGATGTTGTTTTTCCAGAAGATGATGGCCCAGCAATCAATACTATTTTAACATTTTTTCTTTTGATAATTTCATCAGCAATTTGGGCATATTTCTTTTCATGCAAAGCCTCTGATACCCTTATTAATTCTATAACTTCATTTGGCCCTTTAGTAATTAATTCGTTCAATTCTCCTACTGTACTAACTTCTAATATTTTTAACCATTCTTTATATTCATTAAAAGTAAAAGAAAGTTTTGGGTAATGTTTGTATTCTGGTACCTTATCAGGGACCTGTGGAGTGGGATGCAATACTACAAAACCGTCGTCTACATCTTTTAAATCAAATTTGCATATATAGCCAGTGGACGGAGGCATATAACCGTAAAAGTAATTAAAATATTTATCACATATATATATATTAACCTTATCTTTTTTTCTGTATTTGAATAAATCAGATTTATCCTGTAAATCTACATTTTCAAACATTTTTATTGCTCTAAACTTACTCACGGTTGATTTTTCAAAAGGTAAATCTCTTTCTACATATTCTAACATTTTCTTCTTTAAATTTTCAAGTTTTTTTTGTGAAGGTTTTCCATTTCTTAATTCACAATAAAGGCCATTTCCTATAGAATGATGAACATATAATTTATCCTCTGGATATAAATCTTTTAAAGCCATATATAATAAATATAATACACCTCTTTGATAAATTCTAAATCCATCTAACGTAGAAGTATCAATTATTTCCACATTTCCTGAATCTTCAATATACTTATTTAATTCTTTAATATTATTATTATGCTTAACTGCTAATATGGGGAGAGAATGTGTTTTTTGAATCTCTTTTATAACGTCTATATATCTTTTCCCTTTTTCTACATATATAATTTCATCATTTAATTTCAATTCGTATCTCATATTGATTCCTCCTTCTAAATTTTATTTTTTTGTAATAATCTTATTTGATTTCAGAAACAATGAAGGTATTGACAAATGTAAAAAATATGATATAATAGTTACTGTGATTGGGGCGTGGCCAAGCGGTAAGGCGGCGGATTTTGGCTCCGTTATTCGGTGGTTCGAATCCATCCGCCCCAGCCAGAGCCGGCGAATGCCGGCTTTTTTGTTATTGTTTAACAGAAATTTGCTGCAGTGTAATTATATCATAAAATTTTATTTTTTAATATAGGAATGAGAAAATGGACCTTTTACAATTGAAATATTTTAGAGAATTAGCCTATTGTCGACATATGACTGAAGTTTCAGAGAAATTACATATTTCTCAACCAGCAAGAATAATATTTTATACATTGACTACAAACAAAAATCCCTCATAAAACTATGAGGGATTTTTGATTAATAATAAAGCATTTGAATAAGTTTATTGTTGATACAAAACATAGGCACTTAATGGTTCTAAAATTATTTTATTTTCAGTAGTTTTTATTATTTTTGTTCCAGCACTTTTATCATTGACAACAATATTCCATGTACCATCAGGTAAGTTAAAAGTAACTTTTGAAGAATTTGCATTATATATAACGAGAATATTTTTCCATGAATCATTGTTTGCATATCCTTTAATAATAAAAGCAACCATTCTTTTTTTCGGAGTTTCTAAAAATTCTAAATGAGATTTTATCATGTCAGCATTTGTCATTCTAAATGCAGGATGGGATTTTCTTAATTCAATTAATCCTTTATAATATTCAAAAATATCATAATATTTCTCTTTTCTAGACCAGTCAAAAACATTAGGAGTTTCTTTGTTATACGGATTATCATTTCCCATTTTTGTTCTTGCAAAATCAACACCACCATGTAAAAATGCGATTCCTTGAGAGGTTAAAATAATAGCATTTGAAAATTTCTGAGCTTTCTTCAATTTTTCTTCGATGTTTTGAGGTATTTTCCCTTCCCATGGCTTATAGCCTAAAGCTAAAGCATTTTTGTCCCATAAAGTATGATTATCATGATTTGAAACATAGTTTATAGTTTCTTCTGGATCGCTTGCCCAGAGTCTTATTCTTGAATTATATTCAATAGATCCAACCACTCCTCTTTTTATTTTAATTTCCTTACCTAAAGAACCCAATCCAAACCCTTTTACTTTAGCATTAAAAACACTACCTCTAATTGCATTTCTGAAATCATCATTAAACATAGCGATATGCATATTTTTTTGGTCACCTTTACCAAATAATAATTTTCCTCCACCAGTCCAAGGTTCACCATATAATAATATTGATGGGTCTATTTTATGAAGTTCTTTGGTAATTTCATTCATTGTTTCTTTATCTATCAATCCCATTAAATCGAATCTAAATCCATCAACGTGATATTCTTTTACCCAATATTTTACTGAATCTACAATAAATTTTCTAACCATTGGTCTTTCTGTAGCAATCTCATTTCCAACACCTGAGCCGTTTGTATAATGTCCGGTATCATCAGTTCTATAATAATAATAAGGCACTGTTTGATCAAAAGCAGATCCTTCACCTACAACGGCAGTATGATTATATACAACATCAAGAATAACTCTAATACCGTTTTTGTGGAACTTTTTTATCATTTCCTTTACTTCTTTAATTCTTGAATTTGGATCAAAAGGATTAATAGAGTAAAAACCATCTGGTACATTATATAATTTTGGATCATATCCCCATCCATATTGCTCTTTAAATTTTGTTTCATCTATAAAATAAATATCTTGAATAGGCATAATATGAACATGAGTTACTCCTAATTCTTTTAAATGTGAAAGTCCTGTTTTTACTCCATTAGGACCTGTAGTATTTTCCTGGACTAAACCAAGATATTTTCCTCTATATTTATCTTCAACGCCAGAATTTTTATTAATTGTAAAATCTTTTACATGAATTTCATAAATAATAGCATCTTCTGGATTTATGAAAGGAGGTTTTATATCATTATTCCAATTTTCTGGATTTGTATCTTTTAAATCAATAATAGCAGATTTTTCAGAATTAACAGAAACAGCTATAGAATAAGGATCTACAGTTTCTCTATATTTACCATATGAATAAAATTTGTATTTATAAAACCAGCCTTTAAAATTGCCTTTAATAGTTGAACTCCATACCCCATCTTTAGATTTTTCCATTTTATATATTTTATCTGGAGTTGTTGAAGTATAATTTTTATACAATAATACTTCAGCAGTTTTTGAAACAGGAGACCATACTTTAAATGTGATAGAATCTTTTTTATAAGTGATTCCTAAGTCATCTCCGCTATAATAAAAATCATTTAAAATGTTTCTCATAATAGCGGTATTTTCTACATAACCAGAAATGCTAATTTTTACGATTTTATCAACATCTTTAAAAGGTGAATTAAGAATAATTTTAATTTTAGTTGTTTTTGAAATGTCTGTAGGATCTAATTTTTCGACATTTTTAATTTCTAATTTTTTATTATCAGCAAAAACATCAACCTTCCCTTTCCAATTTTTAGTGTCAAAAGGAGTGGTTAAACTTACCTTTATTTCTGTAGAAGAATCCATAATAGCACTTAGGATTCTTGGACTTATATCGATATTATTAGGATCTGTATATGGTTCTTCAACGCTTGTAATTACCCAAATTTCTGCAATTCCATTTTTTGGAATTTTTATAAATCTATCTTTTGATACATCCTTTGCCTGCCATTCATTTAATCTTACAATATATCCCAGTTCTGTATATTTTTCATCAAAAGTAATGATGGCATAAGGGCCAAATGCATCTTTCCCAGTGAATTGATAAGCATGTCCTTCTAATGATTGTGGTTTATGTGGCCAAACCCATAAATTCCAACCGTTATAATTTCCATCAAACCTATGATAATGTAAAATCAAAACAGTTTTTCCTCCAAAATCCTCAGCTGTTTTCCCTACACTGTAAGATGGAAAAGCGGACAAAAGAATAGTGGAAATAATTAATAAAATTAAAACTAATAAACTTTTCTTTTTCATAAAATTTCCTCCTCATCTGTATTTTAATTTTTACCATATTTATTATAACTATTTACATAATAAATAAAAATAATAATAATAGTTATTAAGTCAAATAAAAATTAAATATATAAGATTATATATATTAAAGTATCAAAATCTTCATAAAATAATTAAAACTATTTAGTAAGATATAATTCTTCATTTTATATGAACTTTTTAAACATCATGTATATATATATTTAAGAAATAATATGATATAATCAAGTATACTGAAAAGGTGGTGTTGTCAGTGGAAAAGTTGAGTACAACATTAAAATTATCAATATTTGAAGGAATGTTTTTTAACGCTTTTTTTGTGGCAACACAGACTTTTATAATAATTTCTATTGCATTGTATTTTAATGCAAATCCATTTCAAATATCTATTGTTTCTTCTTTTCCTGTATTTTCGCAAATGTTTCAAATTTTTACACCTTTTTGGTATAAATTATTTAAAGGAAGGAAAAATAGTCTTATTGTTGTAGCAATTATTGGAAGAGGAGCTTTAGTTTTATTGCCTTTTGCAGTTTTATTTGATTTAAATAATTCATGGATATTTGTATCAATAATGATAGTATATGCATTCTTTGGAACATTTATAAGTAATATATGGACATCAGCCATGAGAGAATTGGTTCCATTTGAAAAAAGAGGTAAATATTTTGGTTTGAGGAATGTATTTGCATCTGCGGTTGGGATATTGGCTACATTTTTATATGCTCAATTTCTGGATTTTCCAGATAAAAAAATGGGCATATTGCTAGTTTCATCTTTAGCGGCAATGTTTTCTGTTATTACAATAATTCTTTTTGTTTTTCATAAAATTCCAGAAATTACAGAATTTGTACCTAAAATAAGTTTAAAAAAACCATTTTATGACGAAAAATTTCAAACATTTTTAATATTTGTTGGTATATGGACCTTTGCTATAGAATTGACAAGACCATATTTTTCTTATTTTCAATTAGCAATTTTAGGGGTGAATACTAGATTTTTGGGTAATATAAGTGTAGTTTCTGGTTTAATTACATTAGGATTATACCCATTTTATGGCAGATTAAGTGATAAATATGGAAATAAAAATATTCTAATGATAGGAATTTCATTAGCAACAATAGCTCCATTGCTATATTTTGTAATGACAGATTCCAATTTTAGAAGTTTAATATTATTGGATGGTATATTTTCAGCTTTTGCGTGGTCTGCAATAAATCTCACTTTTTTTAATTTGTTGCTTGAAACAGTTTCTGAACCAGCAGAAAATTATATAGGATCATATGCCTTAGTTTCAGGAATAACAGCAATAATAGCTTCAAATATTGGAGGTTTTTTTGGGAATATATTAAAAGATAAAACATTTTATATATTAGGTGATAAATATCATGGAATACAATTTTTAATATTAGCTGGTTTTTTATTACGAATATATGCATTATTGCATTTAACAAGTGTTGAAGCATATGAAAAGCCAATTAGATATAAGAGCTGGTTATTGTCAAATCCATCGTTATTTAAAAGAAGGGAAGTTCATTTGCCGGTCTATTTGAAAATATTAAAACCCAGAAGAAGAAAAATGGAGGCAAGAAATGTCAATAGAAATTGAAAGAAAATATATTATAGATACTGAAGAAGCTGAAAAATTAAAAAATAAGAGTATAAAAAAAATAGGAATAATACAATGGTATTTAAGATCGGAAGAAAATGAAATAGAAAGAGTAAGATTACAATTAATAAAGAAAAATAATAAAATAATAAAAAAATGGAATTATGCATATAAAGCTAATACAAAAATACCTCATAAAAAAATCGAGAAAGAGAGGAATTATATACCGAGAGATATAAATATATTATTTGATAAGAAAATGGTAATAAAAATAAGATATGTTATTAAAGAAAATCCGGAAATAGTGATAGATGAATTTGTAAAAATAGAAGGGTTACATTATAATATAGATGAAAAAAATCTTTTAGAAATAGAAATGAAAGAAATAAAAGAGTATAATGTTGAAGATTTTTTAAATGAATTAAAAAAAGAAAATATAAAAATCATAAAAGATGTAACCGAAAATTATAAATATTATAATAATAACATAGCTTCAAAGCCAGATATGCGTATAGATTTGAATGAAATAATTGAGGTGTTAAAATGGAGGATATAATTGAAAAAGCGTGGATAGAATTGGGTAAAGAAAGTATATTTTATAATTACTTAAAAATGTATTTTGATAATATCCCTACAGAGAATGTAAGAACTATAAAACTTACAATATCAAAATCAGGACGTTTTAAAATATTATACAATCCGAGAAGATTAAAAGCACGAGGAGTTATTTTTGCTAAAGCAATATTAAAACATGAGATTTTTCATATTATTCATGGCCATATTTTTATAAAAGCAAAAGATAAAAAAGATAGAAAAATATGGAATCTTGCGATGGATGCAGCAATTAATCAGCAAATTAAGGAATTAGATGCATTTTCCGTCCCACTTGATGTACTACTTGATGAAGGATGTGGCACTGATAATGAAAATATGTTTGTTGGACCTCCAATGAATTATATAAATAAAACAGCTGAAGAATACTATAAATGGATATTAGAATTTTATGAAAAATCAAATAAAGCAGATCTTGAATTAATTGAGGAAAACAGAGTTGATTCACATGATGATTTTGGTAATTTTGAAATGATGGAGGAAATAGTTACAGACCTTGTCAGTGAGGTTATAAGTGAAGCTTATGAAAAGTCTAAAGGTGATCTTCCATCAGGTCTTGAAATTCCGATTTCATTGCTAATATCAAAGTCTCAAAAAAATTGGAAGGATCTAGTAAGAAGATTTTTTGGTAATTCGATAGTTATTGAAAAGTATAGGACACCGTTGAGACCAAATAGAAGATATGATAATCAACCTGGATGGAGAAGTTTGTTTGGACCAAAAATTGCAATAATAATTGATACAAGTGGTTCGATAATAGAAGAAGAATATTCTGCATTTTTTTCTGAAATTGAAAAAATTGCAAAAATATATGATTCAAGGATTTATATTGTTCAAATAGATAATAGCATTCAAAATATTTTAAGATATGGACAAGGAGATTGGAAGAATATAGAAATTAAAGGAAAAGGAAATACAGATTTGGAACCAGCCATAGAGTATTTAGAAGAAAATATCAGACCAGAAGGAGTAATAATATTTACTGATGGATATGTTGATTTGCCTGTGGTCAAAAGAAGGGTGTTATTTGTTTTAAGTAAAAATTATAATAATGAATTTAAAACGAGTGCAGAAGAAGTTTATGGAAAAAATTCAACAATAGTTTTGTAGTTTTTTAACAGAACACCCAAAACCGTGTATTATATCGTAACAAAATAATAAAGCTATTTTTGTATAAAACGGGTAAAATAGAATATATAAGAAAAGATTTTTTATATTAAAAAAACTAAAATGGTCTAATAAAGCTATTTAGAAAAAATAGGGAAATATGCATTGTCTTAAAATATTGATATTATGCGAAAAATACGACTTAACATACCTGTAACTTCACAAAATTATCACAACATTTTAATTGAAAATTAAAATGACCTGCGGTAAAATACACTTGGTATTTTTTAAAATATTGAAAGGAGGAATAGAAAATACTATGCCAACTATAAATCAACTTGTAAGATACGGAAGAAAGCAAATCAAGAAAAAATCAAAGTCACCAGCGTTGCAAAGCAATCCTCAAAAAAGAGGAGTATGTGTAAGGGTTTCAACTATGACACCTAAAAAACCTAATTCGGCTTTGAGAAAGATAGCCAGGGTAAGACTTTCAAATGGAATTGAAGTTACAGCATATATTCCAGGTGAAGGCCACAACCTACAAGAACACTCAAACGTATTAATAAGAGGTGGAAGGGTTAAAGACTTGCCAGGTGTAAGATATAAAATAATTAGAGGTACATTAGATACAGCTGGTGTAGAAGGAAGAAAACAAAGCAGAAGTAAATATGGAACAAAAAGACCTAAGAAGTAAGGAGGTAAATAAATGAGAAGAAGAAGGGCTTCAAAGAGACCAGTAACTCCTGATCCAATATATAATGATACTTTGGTTTCTAAATTAGTTGTTAGAATTATGAAAGACGGTAAAAAAACTGTTGCACAATCAATTGTATATGGTGCATTTGACATAATTAAAGAAAAATTAGAAAAAGATCCATTAGAAGTTTATCATCAAGCAGTTGAAAATGTTAGACCATTAATAGAAGTCAGACCAAGAAGGGTGGGTGGTGCTACTTACCAGGTACCATTTGAAGTTCCAGAGGATAGAGCTATTTCTTTGGCTTTGAGATGGATTGTTAAAGCTGCTAGAGATAAATCTGGAAGACCAATGAAAGAAAAATTAGCTCAAGAATTAATCGATGCTTATAATGGTGTTGGTGCAGCAGTTAAGAAAAGAGACGATGTACATAAAATGGCTGAAGCCAATAAGGCTTTTGCACATTACCGCTGGTAATTTTTTGAGGAGGGATTGTTTTGAAAGAGCGGTTATATGCTTTAAATAAAACAAGAAATATAGGAATTATTGCACACATAGATGCGGGTAAAACGACAACTACAGAAAGGATTTTGTTCTATACAGGTAAAAAACATAAATTAGGTTCTGTTGATGACGGAACTGCTACAATGGACTGGATGGAACAAGAGAAAGAAAGAGGTATTACAATTACTTCAGCTGCTACGACATGTTTCTGGAGAGATCATAGGATTAATATCATTGATACACCCGGTCACGTGGATTTTACAGTTGAAGTTGAAAGAGCATTAAGAGTATTAGATGGTGCAGTTGCGGTATTTGACGCTCAAGTTGGTGTTGAACCACAATCAGAAACTGTTTGGAGACAAGCAGACAGATATCATGTTCCAAGAGTTGCTTATATGAACAAAATGGACAAACTTGGGGCAGACTTTTATAACGCAGTTCAAACAATGATTGATAAATTAGGTACTAATCCATTACCACTACAAATTCCAATTGGGGCTGAAGCAGATTTTGAAGGTGTTGTTGATTTAGTAAAAATGAAAGCAGTTTATTGGATTAGTGAAGATGGAGCACAATATGAATATAGGGATATACCAGAAGATTTAATAGCAAAAGCAGAGCAATATAGAGAAGATTTAATCACGGCTATTTCAGAATATGATGAAGAAATTATGGAATTATTCTTTGAAGGTGAAGAAATTCCTGAAGATAAAATTAAAGCTGCTATTAGGAAAGGTACTATAGAAGGTGCATTTGTTCCAGTTGTATGTGGAACATCCTTTAAAAATAAAGGTGTCCAACCAGTATTAGATGCAATAGTAGATTATTTACCATCACCATTAGATTTACCTCCTGTTAAAGCTTATGACGAAAGAACTGGTGAATTTGTAAAGGAACTACATCCAGATGAAAATGGTCCTTTTGTCGCCTTGGCATTTAAAATTATGGTAGATCCATTTGTTGGTAAATTAACATTTGCTAGAGTATATTCTGGTAAATTACAAAAAGGAAGTTATGTAAAAAATAGCACAAAAGGCAAAAAAGAAAGAGTTTCAAGATTATTATTCATGCACTCAGATCAAAGAGAAGAAGTAGATTATATCAGAGCAGGAGATATAGTAGCTATAATTGGTTTGAAAAACACAACTACAGGTGATACGTTAACGGATGAAAATGAAGAAATTGTATTAGAAAAATTAGAATTTCCTGAACCAGTTATATCACTTTCTATTGAACCAGAAACAAAGAATGATGAAGCTAAATTATCTAAAGCATTGCAAGCACTAACTGAAGAAGATCCAAGTTTAAATGTTAAACTTGATCATGAAACAGGAGAAACAATTCTTTCTGGAATGGGAGAATTACATTTAGAAATTATCGTAGATAGATTAAAGAGAGAATTTAAAGTTGGAGTAAAAGTAGGACAGCCACAAGTTGCATATAGAGAAACAATTAGGGGAACAGCAGATGTAGAAACAAAATATATTAGACAATCTGGTGGTAGAGGTCAATATGGTCACGTTAAGATTAAGATTGAACCTATTGATAATACAAAAGTATTGGAATTTGAAGATAAGATCGTTGGTGGTATAATTCCTAAGGAATATATCCCTGCTGTTGAAGCTGGTATAAGAGAAGCGATGCAATCAGGTATTCTCGCAGGGTACCCAATGGTTGGAATCAAAGCAACATTATACGATGGATCATATCACGAAGTTGACTCTTCTGAAATGGCATTTAAAATTGCAGGTTCTATGGCATTAAAAGACGCAGCTAAAAAAGCAAATCCTGTATTATTAGAACCTATAATGAAAGTTGATATCACAACGCCAGAAGAATACATGGGTGATATTATTGCTGATTTAAATTCAAGAAGAGGAAGAATCGAAGGATTTGAAAATGTAGGAAATACAAATACAAGATTAATTCATTCATTGGTTCCATTATCAGAATTATTTGGATATGCTACAGTGTTAAGATCATTATCTCAAGGTAGAGCTACACAATCAATTCAATTCTCTCATTATGAAGAAGTTCCTTCTTCAGTAGCAGAGAAAATAATAAATAAATAATAAAGCATCACAAAAGATAGAGGAGGGAAAAAAATGGCAAAAGAAAAGTTCGTCAGAAGTAAACCACATATGAACATTGGTACTATCGGACATATCGACCACGGTAAAACAACATTAACAGCAGCTATTACAAAATCATTAGCAATGAAAGGATATGCAGATTTCACACCATTTGAACAAATCGATAAAGCTCCAGAAGAAAAAGCTAGAGGTATAACAATTAATATCGCACACGTTGAATACGAAACAGATAACAGACACTACGCACATATCGACTGTCCAGGTCACGCTGACTACATCAAAAACATGATCACAGGTGCTGCACAGATGGACGGTGCTATTTTGGTTGTTGCAGCAACAGATGGTGTTATGCCACAAACAAGAGAACACGTATTGTTATCAAGACAAGTTAACGTTCCTGCAATTGTTGTATTTATAAATAAAACAGATATGGTTGACGACGAAGAAATTATTGAATTAGTTGAAATGGAAGTAAGAGAATTGTTAAGTCAATACGAATTCCCAGGAGATGAAGTTCCTGTAATTAAAGGTTCTGCATTAAAAGCATTAGAAGCAGATTCTCAAGACGATCCATGGGTACAAAAAATATACGAATTAATGGATGCAGTAGATAGCTACTTCCCAGAACCACAAAGACCAGTAGATCAACCATTCTTAATGCCTGTTGAAGATGTATTCTCAATCACAGGTAGAGGTACAGTTGTTACAGGAAGAATCGAAAGAGGAGCTATCCACCCAGGTGATGAAGTAGAAATCGTTGGTATGACAGATGAAATAAGAAAAACAGTTGTAACTGGTGTAGAAATGTTCAGAAAATTATTAGATGAAGGTATTGCTGGTGACAACGTAGGTTGTTTATTAAGAGGTATTGACAAAGATGAAGTATGGAGAGGTCAAGTATTAGCAAAACCAGGATCAATTACACCACATAAAAAATTCAAAGCACAAATTTATGTATTAAAGAAAGAAGAAGGAGGAAGACATACTCCATTCAAAAAAGGTTACAGACCACAATTCTACATTAGAACAGCTGATGTTACAGGTACATTATTAGAATTTGATGGTGGAGCAGAAATGGTAATGCCAGGTGACAACATTGTAACAACAGTAGAATTAATTTACCCTGTAGCTTTAGAAAAGAACATGAGATTTGCTGTTCGTGAAGGTGGAAGAACAGTTGGTGCAGGTGTTGTTACAGAAATAGTAGAATAATAAAATCTTTTTGCAAAGTTTTTACTATAAAATATAAAATCGGGGAGCTTCCACGCTCCCTTTGCTAAATGCTTAAAGGAGGGTTTATATGGCAAAGAAATTGATCAAAATAAGATTAAAATCTTATGATCATAGATTGTTAGATGAATCTGCTCAAAAGATTATTGATGCAGTAAAACAAAGTAATGCAAAGGTTTCTGGACCTATTCCATTACCAACAGAAAAAACAATTTATACAGTAATCAGATCACCACATAAATACAATTATTCAAGAGAACAATTTGAAAAAAGAGTACATAAAAGAGTTATTTATATTTACGATGCAACTCAAGAAACAGTTACACAACTATTAAAGATACAATTACCATCAGGTGTATCAGTAGATATGAAAGCTTAATTTTTGATCGGGCTCTGGAGGTGAATTAGCATGAAGGGTATTTTAGGAAGAAAAGTAGGTATGACAAGAGTTTATAAAGATGGGAAAGCCATCCCGGTCACAGTTATTAAAGCTGGACCATGTGTTGTAGTACAAAAGAAAACAGAAGAAAAAGATGGTTACACAGCTATTCAAGTTGGTTTTGAAGAATTAAAAGAACATAAAGTAAATAAACCAAAACTTGGAATTTTTAAGAAAGCTGGAGTAAAACCAATGAGAGTTTTAAAAGAATTCAAAGTCGAAGATGTAGATGCTTATGAGATTGGACAAGTTATTGATGTAACAGTTTTTGAAGAAGGAGAAAAAATTGATGTAACAGGTTGGTCAAAAGGTAGAGGTTACACAGGTGCAATGAAAAGATGGAATTTTGGCGGAGGTAGAAAAACACACGGTTCAAAATTCCACAGAGCATTAGGTTCAACTGGTAACCATACAGAACCAGCAAAAGTATTTAAAGGTAAAAAAATGTTCGGGCAATATGGAAATGAAAAAGTAACAGTATTAAACTCAGAAGTTGTAAAAATAGATAAAGAAAATAACCTTATAGCAGTTAAAGGTGGAGTTCCAGGTGCGAGGGGTGGATTATTAATAATCAGAGAAGCAATAAAAAAGTAAGCCCCGAAAATGAAGAACGAGGAGGTAAAAGGAAATGGCTCAATTAGACCTTTATTCAGTTAAAGGTGAAAAGATTGGAACAATAGAAGTTAAAGACTCTATTTTTTCAATCGAACCAAATATGGATCTTTTATACAGATACGTTGATATGCAATTAACAAACAGAAGAAGAGGAACTGCTTCAACAAAGACAAGAGCTGAAGTAAGAGGCGGAGGAAGAAAACCATGGTCTCAAAAACACACAGGTAGAGCAAGAGCAGGTTCAACAAGATCACCATTATGGAGACATGGTGGAGTTACATTTGGACCAAAACCAAGAGATTGGTCAAAGAAATTAACTAAAAAAATGAAAAGATTAGCATTAAGATCCGCGTTAAGTGTAAGAGTAAAAGAAAATAACTTATTGGTAATAGATGATTTAACTTTTGAAAAACCAAGAACAAAATCGATGAAAGAAATTTTAAAGAATTTTGGATTCGAAAATACAAAAACTTTAATTGTATTACCATGGAAAAAAGAAGAATATATCAATGTTAAATTATCAGCAAGAAATATTCCGGGAGTTAAGGTTATTATTGCAGATAATCCAAATCAAGGAAAAGATGGAAAGAAAGTTAATGTCGACGGATTAAATGTATTCGATATAGTAAACAACGAAAAGGTAATTCTTACAAAAGATACTGTAGCAAAGATTGAGGAGGTGCTCGGCTAATGGATAGAAAACAATTTAATTATGACATAATAATAAGGCCGGTCCTCACAGAAAAAACATACATGTTAATGAGTGAGAATAAATACACTTTTGAAGTAGCAAAAGATGCAACAAAGCCAGAAATAAAAAAAGCTGTTGAGGATATATTTAATGTAAAAGTGGAAAAGGTTTATGTAATGAATGTAAAACCAAAACCAAAAAGATTAGGAAGATTTGAAGGAAAAACAAGAGCATGGAAAAAAGCAATAGTTAAATTAGCTGAAGGATACGTTATAAAAGAGCTTCAAGGTAATTTATAAGGAGAGGTGAGTAAGAATGGGTCTCAAAAAATTTAAACCAACAACTCCTTCAAGGAGATTTATGATAATCACTGATTTTTCAGAAATTACAAAGTCCGCCCCGGAAAAATCTTTAATACAACCTCTCAAAAAATCAGGTGGTAGAAACTCATATGGTAGAGTAACAATGAGACATAGAGGTGGTGGACATAAAAGAAGATACAGGGTTATAGATTTCAAAAGGGAAAAATTTGGAATTCCAGCAAAAGTTGTATCTATTGAATATGATCCAAACAGAAGTGCAAGAATTGCTTTATTAGTATATGCAGATGGTGAAAAAAGATATATTTTAGCTCCAAAAGGAATAAAAGTTGGAGAAGAATTAACATCAGGACCAAATGCAGAAATAAAACCTGGAAATGCATTGCCATTAGAAAATATTCCAGTAGGTACAATTGTTCATAATATAGAGTTTGAACCTGGAAAAGGTGCAAAAATAGCCAGATCAGCTGGAACATATGCACAATTAATGGCAAAAGAAGGGAATTATGCATTATTAAGAATGCCATCAAGCGAATTAAGAAGAGTTCACGTAAAATGTATGGCTACAATAGGAATGGTTGGAAATGAAGATCATATAAATGAAGTATTTGGTAAAGCAGGTAGAACAAGATGGTTAGGGAAAAAGCCTCATGTAAGAGGTATGGCTATGAACCCAGTTGATCACCCAATGGGCGGTGGTGAAGGTGCAAGTAAAGGTCATATTCCAAGAAGTCCATGGGGAACACCTGCAAAAGGATTTAAAACAAGACGTGGTAAGAGAAAATCAGATAAATTTATAGTAAGAAGAAGAAAAAAGTAACCTAGGGGGTGCTGTTAGTGAGTAGATCATTAAAGAAAGGGCCTTATGTACACCCAAGTCTGTTGAAAAAGGTAAGAGAATTGAATGAAAAAGGCGAAAAAAAGGTAATAAAAACCTGGAGCAGAGCTTCTATGATTTTACCTGAAATGATTGGACATACAATTGCTGTACATAACGGTATGAAACATATACCTGTTTATATAACAGAACACATGATTGGACATAGATTAGGTGAGTTTGCACCAACAAGAAGATTTGGTGGTCATGCTGACAAGAAGGCTAAAAAAGGTAAGGTGAAATGAGGAGGGACGTAACTATGGCTGTATCAAGAGTTCAAGATGGTAAAAGATTGAAAAGATCAGTTTTTCATAAAATAAGAAAAGAAGCTGAAGCAGCACAGCCAAAGATTGAAGCAAGAGCTACAGCAAAATACTTAAGAATTTCCCCTAAAAAAGCAAGATCAGTTGTTAATGCAATTAGAGGAAAAAATGTAGATGAAGCTTTACAGATATTAATGTTTAGTCCTAAAAAAGCTGCAAGATTAACATATAAAATATTAGTATCTGCAATTGCAAATGCTGAAAATAACTTTGGTTTAAATGCTGATGATTTATATGTTGCTGAAGTATATGTAAATGATGGTCCAAGAATGAAAAGATTATGGCCAAGAGGAAGAGGAAGAGCAGATATTTTACAAAAAAGGTTGGCACATATTACTGTTGTAGTTAGAGACAGAGAAAAAGAAAAAGAGTTAAAATCTCAGAAGTGAGGTGGAATGTCCGTGGGTCAAAAAGTACATCCATATGGATTTAGGTTAGGAATATCAAAACCATGGAAAGCTAATTGGTTTAGTGAAGATAATTATGCAGAATTTTTAAAAGAAGATTTAAAAATCAGAGATTATATAAAAAATAAATATTATGAAGCAGGAATTGGAGATATATTAATTGAAAGACCATCCTCAACACAAATAAATATTACAATAAAAGCAGTAAGAGTTGGAATAATTATTGGAAGAAAAGGTGTAGAGATTCAAGGATTAAAGAAAGAAATTGAAAAGATGGTTAACGATAGAAACGTAAGAATCAATATTGATGAAATTAGAAACCCTCAAGTAAATGCATTGTTAATTGCTGAAAATATTTCAGCACAAATATTAAAAAGAGCTTCTTATAAAAGAGCTATGAAAAGGGCTATATCAGCTGCTTTGAAGAAGGGTGCAAAAGGAATTAAAATTATGGTTTCAGGAAGACTTAACGGTGCTGAAATTGCTAGAACTGAATGGTATATGGAAGGAAGATTACCTTTACAAACCTTAAGATCAGACATCGATTATGGAACAGCTGAAGCACAAACATTGTCTGGAACAATTGGAATAAAAGTATGGGTTTATAAAGGCGACACTCAGTTATGAACTAAAGGAGGGCGTGATGTAAATGTTAATGCCAAAAAGATATAAATATAGAAAGATCCAAAGAGGTAAAATGAAAGGTAATGCCAAAGGTGGAACATTAGTTGACTTTGGCGAATGGGGTTTAAAAGCATTAGAACCAGCTTTAATAACTTCACAACAAATTGAAGCATGTAGATTAGCAATGGTTAGAACATTAAAAAGAAATGGAAAAATTTGGATAAAAATATTCCCTGACAAACCAATAACTTCAAAAGGAATCGGAACAAGAATGGGTAAAGGTAAAGGTGATGTAGAAGGATGGACAGCAGTAGTAAAACCTGGAAAAGTTTTATTTGAAATTGCTGGAACTTCCGAAGAATTAGCAAAAGAAGCACTAGAATACGCAGCAACCAAATTACCTATTAAAACAAAAATCGTACCCAGGTACCATATAAGGGGGGAAGCAAAATGAAAAAACAAGTAGCAGAATTAATTAACTTAACAGATGATGAATTAAAAGCAAAATTAGAAGAATCGAAGAAAAAATTATTTGAAATGAGATTTCAACATGAATTAGGTCAAATAAAAAACACTGCTTCCATAAAGATGGTAAGAAGAGACATAGCAAGAATAAAAACAATTCTCAGACAAAGGGAATTGGGTATAAGGAGGTAATGAGTAATGCCTAAAAAAACGTTAATAGGCGAAGTTGTTAGCGACAAAATGGATAAAACTGTTGTTGTCAAAGTTGAAAGAAAAATAAAACATCCTATATATAAGAAATTTGTTAAAAAATCAAAAAAATTCCATGCTCATGATGAAAATAATGAATGTGGCGTAGGGGATATTGTAGAAATCGAAGAAACAAAACCATACTCAAAAACAAAAACATGGAAAGTCATTAGAATAGTTGAAAAGAATATTTTTGCGGAAAAAAATAATGAAACACCCGAAACAGTGGAAGAAGTTGGGGGTGACGCATAATGATTCAAGCCGAAAGTTACTTAAGAGCAGCAGATAACTCAGGAGCAAAAGTTTTAAGAGTAATAAGAGTTTTAGGTGGATTTCACAAATCAGTAGGTACAGTTGGAGATGTAGTAGTTTGTTCTGTTAGAGAAGCGATTCCACACACAGACATAAAAAAAGGACAGGTAGTAAAAGCTGTTGTTGTTAGAACAAAAAAAGAAATCAAAAGAAAAGATGGTTCTCACATAAGATTTGATGAAAATGCTGCAGTATTAATTGACAAAAATAATATGCCTGTTGGTACACGTGTGTTCGGACCAATTGCTAGAGAAGTAAGAGAAGCCGGTTATACAAAAATAGCATCTCTTGCACAAGAAGTATGGTGAGGTGAGAGCATGAAAGTAAAAAAGGGAGATTTAGTTAGAGTTATTTCAGGAAAAGATAAAGGTAAAGAAGGTAAAGTATTAAGAGTAATTCCTAAATTAAATAAAGTTATTGTTGAAAACGTAAATATAGTAAAAAAGCATCAAAGACCAACTCAACAATTAAGAGAAGGTGGAATTATTGAACAACCTTCACCTATTCATGCAAGTAAAGTTATGGTTGTTTGTCCAAGCTGTGGCAAACCAACAAGGGTTGGATACAGATTCTTAGAAGAAGGTAGAAAGGTAAGAATTTGTAGAAAATGTAACGAAATTATAGACAAGGTTTAATGAGGGAGGAATAGATTATGAGATATGAATACATTCCATTAAAAGAAGAATATGAAAAAGAAGTAGTTCCAGCCCTCATGAAAGAATTTGGATATAAAAACATTCATGAAGTTCCAAAAATCGTTAAAATAGTTGTAAATATGGGAATTGGCGAGGGCGCTAGGAATGCAGATGTTGTTGAAAAACATGCTCAAGAATTATCATTGATTACAGGTCAAAAAGCTGTAGTTACAAGAGCAAAGAAAAGTGTTGCTAACTTTAAATTAAGAGAAGGAATGCCTATTGGTGCAAAAGTTACATTGAGAAACGTAAAAATGTACAATTTCTTGTTTAAATTAATAAACATAATCTTTCCAAAATTAAGAGATTTTAGAGGTATGAATCCTAATAGTTTTGATGGAAGAGGAAATTATACATTTGGTTTAACAGAACAGTTAGTATTTCCAGAATTAAAACCTGATCAAGTAAAAAGGGTACAGGGTATGGATATTACTATTGTTACTACTGCAAAAACAGATGAGGAAGCAAGAAAACTCCTTCAATTAATGGGCTTCCCTTTCAAGAGAGATTAAGGAGGAGGTAAATAATGGCAAAAAAATCAATGGTTGCTAGATGGAAAAAACCAAAGAAATACAAAACAAGAGAATATTCAAGATGTATAGTTTGTGGAAGACCTAGAGCTGTATATAGAGAATTCGGTTTATGTAGAGTATGTTTCAGGAAATTAGCCTTGGAAGGAAAATTACCAGGCGTTAAAAAGGCAAGTTGGTAAGGAGGGAATCTTAATGTGGAGTGATCCCGTAGCAGATATGCTTACAAGAATAAGAAATGCAAATCTTGTTATGAAAGAAAGTGTAGAAATTCCAGCATCAAATTTAAAAAGAAATATAGCTGAAATATTAAAAAGAGAAGGTTATATTACAGATTACAAATTTATTGAAGATGGAAAACAAGGAATATTAAAAATTCAATTGAAATATAAAGGTGATAGAAAGAATAGAAAACACGTTATACATAGTATTATTAGAGTTTCAAAACCTGGTAGAAGAATATATGTTTCAAAAGATAAAATTCCAGTAGTAAAAGGTGGAATGGGTATATCAATAATTTCAACTTCAAAAGGTGTTCTTACCGACAAAGAAGCAAGAGAACTTGGAGTCGGTGGAGAATTAATTTGTTACGTTTGGTAGGAGGTGCTGAATAAATGTCACGTATATCAAAAAATCCAATAGATATACCAAATGGAGTAGAAGTGACAATTAACGATAATTTAATTAAAGTTAAAGGTCCAAAGGGTGAATTGACTCAAGAATATTTACCTTACGTTAAATTTGTAATTGAAGATAATAAAATAAAAGTTGAAGGAAATGAAACTTCAATGAAAAGAAAAAGTGATGCAAAAAGAATAAATATGTTTCAAGGAACTTATGCATCATTGATAAAAAATATGATCAAAGGTGTAACAGAAGGATTTTCAAAAGAATTAGAAATTTTAGGTATTGGTTATAGAGCAGCAATGCAGGGTTCTAAATTAGTATTACAATTAGGATATTCTCACCCAATTGAATACCTTCCACCTGAAGGAATAACAATTGAAGTACCAGCACCAAACAAAGTTATTGTAAAAGGAATAGATAAATATTTAGTTGGTGAAGTTGCTGCAAAAATTAAAAGATTTAGAAAACCAAATGTTTACTCAGGAAAAGGTATTAAATATGTTGGTGAGGTAATTATCAGAAAACAAGGTAAGAAAGTTTAAGGGAGGCTGACCAGATGATTAAACCCATCCAAAAGAAAAAATTAAGAAGAAAAAGACATTTAAGGGTTAGAAGAAAAGTTTTTGGAACTCCTGAAAGACCAAGAATGGCAGTTTTCAAGAGCAATAAACATATATACGTTCAAATTATAGATGACACAAAAGGTCATACAATAGCAGCTGCTTCTACTGTAGATAAAGATTTTAAATTAGAAAAAACATGGGATATTGAAGCTGCTAAAGAAGTAGGAAAATTAATTGCCAAAAAAGCTTTAGAAAAAGGAGTATCAAAAGTATCATTTGATAGAGGCGGCTTCAAATATCATGGAAAAATAAAAGCATTAGCTGATGCTGCACGTGAAGCAGGTCTTGACTTTTAAGGAGGTGTAGACAGGAAATGGCCTTAGATAAAAATTTAATGGCTTCAGCAGCTGCTGAAGAATTTGAAGAAAGAATAATAGAAATTAGAAGAGTTACCAAGGTTACAACAGGTGGAAAAAATATTTCATTTAGAGTTGTAGCTGTAGTAGGAAATAGAAATGGAAAAGTTGGAGTAGGAAGTGGAAATGCAAGAGAAGTTCCACAAGCAATTAGAAAAGCAATTCAAAATGCAAAGAAAAATATGATAGAAGTTCCTGTAAAAAATGGAACCATTCCTCATGAAGTATTAGGAAGACAAGATGCTTCAAAAGTTCTTTTAAAACCAGCAGGACCAGGTACTGGTATTATTGCTTCTGCAGCAGTTCGTGCTGTTGTTGAGTTAGCAGGAGTTCATAATATCCTTTCAAAAGCTTTAGGTTCAACAACGGCAATTAACTTATCTAAAGCTACTTTGAATGGATTAAAAGAATTAAAATCACCAAAAGAATATGCAGAACTCAGAGACTTGAGTGTTACAAAGGTATTCCAAGGTGCCCATAAGGAGGGATAAGAGAAATGGCTAAATTAAAAATAAAACTTATAAGAGGAAGAGCGGGGAAAAATTATAGACAACTCGCCACCTTAGATGCCTTAGGTTTGAGAAAGCCAAATCATGAAGTAATAAAAGAAGATAGACCAGAAATAAGAGGTATGATAACAAAAGTACAACATCTCGTGAAGGTTGAAGAAATTGAAGAATGAGGGGGTAGCAAATATGTCTCTTAAAATATCAGACTTAAAACCCGCCGAAGGATCAAGAAAAATTGCTAAGAGAACCGGAAGAGGTTGGAGCTCAGGGTTAGGAAAAACAGGTGGAAAAGGTCATAAAGGTCAAAAATCAAGAGGTAAAGGAAAAGTAAGACCAAGTTTTGAAGGTGGTCAAACACCTTTATTCAGAAGAATCCCAAAATATGGATTCACAAATGCACCATTTAAAAAAGACTATGCAGAAGTAAATATTTCTGTATTAGAAAATAGATTTGAAGCTAATGAAGAAGTAACACCAGAAAAATTATTGGAAAAGAAAATAATTAAGAAAATAAAAGATGGTGTAAAAGTATTAGGAAATGGTGAACTAACAAAACCATTAAAAGTTAAAGCACATGCATTTAGTAAAAAAGCACAAGAAAAAATCGAATCAGCCGGCGGAAGTGTCGAGGTGATTCAATAATGAAAGAAGCATTTAAGAATATGTGGAAGATCCCGGAACTCCGGGATCGTATTATATTTACATTGTTAGCTTTAATTGCATTTAGAGTAGGTATCTATATCCCTATTCCTGGAATTGATTTAGCTAGGTGGGAAAGTTTTATTGCGGGTTTAGGAGGAGCAACGCAGGGATTAATAAGTTTCTTTGATGTATTTACTGGAGGTTCTTTAAAACAATTTTCTATATTTGTTTTAAGTGTAACTCCTTATATTAATGCATCTATTATTCTACAATTATTAGCATCAGTAATACCAAGTTTGAAAGAAATGTTAAAAGAAGGGGAAGAGGGCAGAAAAAAATTTGGAAGATTGACGAGACAGGTTACTTTAGGTCTTGCTTTGCTTCAAGGATTTTTCTTATCTTTAGGAGTTGCAAATTACAGATCTCCTAATTTAAATTACTTAATTTTCATATTAATATCAACATCTTCTATAGTTGCTGGAACAATGTTCTTATTATGGTTAGGTGAAATGATAACAGAAAAAGGTATTGGAAATGGTATTTCTGTATTGATTTTTGCAGGGATTGTATCAAGATTCCCACAATATATAGCAAGTGGTTTAGTTGGTAGATTAAGCGTTTTCGAATGGATAATATTGATTATTGTTGCAATAGCAGTAGTAGTTGGTACAGTTTATTTACAGACCTCAGAAAGAAGAATTAATGTACAATATGCAAAAAGGGTTGTAGGAAATAAAATTTACGGTGGAGCTTCTACATATATACCTATAAAGGTTAATGGCGGTGGTGTTTTACCAATTATCTTTGCCTCAGCCATAATGACATTACCTTCAATGTTAGCAACGACGACAGGTGCTCAATGGGTTAGTAGATGGTTTGGATATGGAACACCAATATATTTAATTATTTATGCATTATTAATATTCTTCTTTGCTTATTTCTATAATTCAGTAGTTATTGATCCAAACGATATTTCAGAAAATATTAAAAAGTATGGTGGTTTTATTCCTGGTATAAGACCGGGTAAACCAACATCAGATTATATAACAAAGACTATGATGAGAGTTACATTTATTGGCGCATTATTCTTAGTAGTAATTTCATTAATTCCTTATGTAATAAGAAGTACTTCAGGTGTTAATATTTGGATTGGTGGTACATCAGCACTTATTGCAGTTGGTGTTTCATTAGATATTATGCAACAAATTGAAGCTCATATGATTACAAGACAATATGAGGGTTTCATGAAGAAAGGGAAACTCCGCGGGAGGAGATAATTATGTCAAAACTTAATTTATTGTTTTTTGGTCCTCCGGGAGCAGGTAAGGGAACAATAGCAAAAGAGGTATCAAAAAAATATGATATTCCTCATATATCGACTGGAGATATGTTAAGAGATGCCGTAGCTTCCGGTAGTGAACTCGGTAAAAGAGTAAAATCTATTTTGGATAGTGGGCAACTGGTTTCGGATGAAATTATGTTAGACGTTATAAAAGATAGATTAAGTAAACCTGATGTAGAAAAAGGATTTATTCTGGATGGCTATCCAAGAACTCTTCCACAAGCCGAATCGTTGGAGAAAATATTAAAAGATATGAATAATCCAATAACTGGAATAATCTATCTTGAAGTAGATGAAGAAACAGTTGTAAAAAGGATTACTTCACGAAGGATATGTCCAAAATGTGGAAAAATATACAACATAATTACTTTAAAACCTAAAGTAGAAAATAAATGTGATATTTGTGGTGTGGATTTAATTCAACGTGATGATGATAAAGAAGATGTAGTAAGGGATAGATATAAAGTTTATATGGAAAAAACATACCCTGTAATAGAATTTTATAAAAAATATAATCATTTCTTTACAGTAAACGGTAGTGGAACGGTAGAAATAGTTACAAAAGAAGTGTTTAATATATTGGAAGGGATAGTATGATTTTAATAAAAACACAATCTGAAGTTGATAAGATGAGGCGAGCTGGCAGGCAGCTCGCTATCCTCTTTGAAAAAATAAAAAACTTGGTTGTCGAAGGGTCAAATGCATATGAAGTTGAAAGATTTGTAAATAGCTATATGAAAGAAAAAGGATTTATTCCAACATTCAAAGGATATGGTGGATTTCCATACGCAACTTGTATATCTGTAAATGAAGAGATTGTACATGGATTTCCGCTTCGAGAAAAAGTATTTAAAAATGGAGATATTGTATCAATTGATATGGGATTAACCTTGGAAGGATATATAGCGGATGCAGCAAGAACATTCATAATAGGCGAGGCAAATGAAAAAGTAAGAAAGTTAGTTGAAGTTACAGAAAAATCATTTTGGATAGGTATTGAGCAAGCAGTTCCGGGAAATCGAATTGGTGATATTGGTAATGCAATACAAACTTATGTTGAATCTTATGGATTTTCTATTATTAAAGAATATGTAGGACATGGTGTTGGAAGAAAATTGCATGAAGATCCACAGATACCAAACTATGGTCAAAAAGGCAAAGGACCCCTAATTAGGGAAAGAATGACTTTTGCTGTTGAACCTATGGTTTCCATGGGAGATTGGAAGGTAGAAGTGTTAGAAGATGGCTGGACAGCAGTTACAGCGGATAATTCTTTATCAGCACACTACGAAAATACATTTGTAGTAACTAAGAATGGTCCGGAAGTATTAACAATATTAGATTAGCCCGAGAGGTGATGACCGTGGCAAAGAAAGATGATGTTATTGTAATGGAAGGTCATATTGTTGAGTCTTTACCAAATGCTACATTCAGAGTAGAATTGGATAATGGACATATGATTTTAGCTCATATTTCGGGTAAAATGAGAAAGAACTTTATAAGATTAGTACCTGGAGATAGAGTAATAGTTGAAGTATCAATTTATGATTTAAATAGAGGTAGAATAATACGTAGAGAAAGAATCAAAAGAAATCCAAGTAACGAGGAGGAATGAGCGAATGAAAGTAAGAGCCTCAGTAAAAAAGAGATGTGAACATTGTAGAGTTATCAGAAGAAAAGGCAGAGTATGGGTAGTTTGTTCCAAAAATCCTAAGCATAACCAAAGACAAGGATAATTTTTAAAGGAGGGAAATTTGAATGCCACGTATTTTGGGTGTTGAAGTACCAAATAACAAGAAGTTATTCATTGCTCTTACATACATTTACGGTATTGGGAAACATAGAGCAATGGAAATTTTAGAAGCAACAGGCATTGACCCTGATAAAAGGGCAAAAGAATTATCAGATGATGAGATTAGTAAAATAACTCACTATATCAATGAACATTATCTTGTTGAAGGTGAATTAAGACAAGAAGTTCAAAAGAGCATTGCAAGGTTAATAGAAATTGGATCATACAGAGGTTATAGGCATAAGAATGGATTACCAGTTAGAGGTCAAAAAACACATTCAAATGCAAGAACAAGAAAAGGTCCAAGACCTTCAAAAATCGGTAAGAAAAAGTAATAAGGAGGTTTAGCTATGGCTAGAAGAACAAGTCAAAAGAAAAAGAAGATTTCGCTTGAAAAAGCAGTTGTACATATTCAATCCACATTCAATAATACAATTATCACATTAACTGATCCGTCAGGTAATGCTTTATTCTGGGCAAGTGGAGGAACAGCTGGTTTTTCAGGAACAAAAAAAGGTACACCATATGCTTCACAGTTAGCAGCAGATAAAGTTGCAAAAGAAGCTTTAAAATATGGTGTAAAAAGATTAGATGTTTATGTAAAAGGTCCAGGCGCTGGAAGAGAATCAGCAATAAGAACTTTACAAGCTGCAGGTTTGGTAATTGAAAATATTAAAGATAAAACTCCAATACCTCATAACGGTTGTAGACCAAAGAAAAGAAAAGGAATGTAAGGCCAAAGAGGAGGGAATGTAATGGCAAGATATATAGGATCTCTTTGTAAACTTTGTAGAAGAGAAGGATTTAAATTATATTTAAAAGGTGAAAGATGTTATACAGATAAATGTGCTCTTGCAAGAAGACCATATGCTCCAGGACAACATGGAAAACAAGCAAAAAAACCTACACAATATGGATTACAATTAAGGGCAAAACAAGCATTAAAAAGAATTTATGGTGTATTAGAAAGACAATTCAGAAGATACTTTGAAGAAGCATCAAGAAAAGAAGGTAACACAGGAGAAAACTTAATGAGAATTTTGGAAACAAGATTGGATAATGTAGTATATCAAATGGGATATGCAGTAAATAGAAGAACTGCAAGGCAATTAGTAAGACATGGTCATTTCTTAGTAAATGGTAGAAAAGTAGATATACCTTCATATAGGGTAAAACCAGGAGATGTTATTGAAGTGAAAGAAAAGAGCAGATCAATTTTACCAATCAAACAAGGAATAGAATTAGCTCAAAAAGCAAATAAAAGATTAGATTGGATAGAAGTAGACTACAATGCATTTAAAGGTTCTTTCTTAAGATTACCTACTTTAGATGAAATGGAAGTACCTGTAGATTTACAAGCTATTATCGAGCTTTACTCAAAATAATATTGATGACTATTTTGATTATCGCAAAAACGCGCCTAACAAAAAGAAAGGGGGTGCACTCCAATTTAGAAAAACTAAATTGGGGGTAATGAATGGAATTTGTAAAACCAGAAAAAATGATATTGGAAACTTTGGAAGAATCAGAAGAATTGGAATACAAATATGGAAGGTTTGTCTTGTCGCCTTTAGAAAGAGGATATGCAGTTACGATAGGTAACGCATTAAGAAGAGTATTATTATCCTCAATACCAGGATTAGCTATTACCAGTATTAGAATTCCTGGAAAATTGCATGAGTTTGATGTAATTGAAGGCGTTCAAGAGGATATTTTGGAAATTACAGTTAATTTGAAAAAAGTCGAACTAAAAGTTTTGGATTTTGATAATATTAATAATTTAAAAGAGCCAATTGTTTTAAGAATAGATAAAATGGGGCCAGCTGAAATAAAAGCAGGAGACATAATAACTCCAGCTGGAATTGAAGTTGCAAACCCTGATTTAAAAATAGCAACAATGAATGCAGCTAAGAAATTTGAAATGGAATTATACGCAACAATTGGAAAGGGCTTCGTTTCAACATCAGAAATGGATTTATCAAAAGATATAGAATATATTTACATTGATGGTGTATATAGTCCAGTTATTAGAGTTAATTATTTAACAGAAAATGTTCGTGTTGGAAAAAGAACTGACTATGATAAATTAATTTTAGAAGTTTGGACAAAGAAATCCATTGATCCAAAAGAAGCTTTAGTTAAAGCAACTAAAATATTAATAGAACATTTTAATATTATATATGCTTCTTGGAGAGAAGATTTGGCTGGTTTAGAGGAAAATCCACCAGTAATAGAAACTGGGGAGCCCCTTTTATCAGAAGAAAAACCAGCATCTCCTGAAGTAGAAGAAGAATTTAAAAATATTAATATTGAAATATTAGAAACAAAAATTGATGAGCTTGATTTAAGTAAAAGGGCTAAAAATTGTTTAAAAAGAGAAAAAATACATACAGTTAGAGATATTCTTAAAAAAGATCCAGAAGAATTAATGAAAATTAAGAATTTTGGTAAAAAATCATTGGATGAAATTCGAAAAGAATTACAAGAAAAATTCCAATTGGATTATGATGAGATCCAGAAGGGAGGAGCCTAAGTATTATGAGACATAGAGTAAAGATAAATAAATTAAGCAGATATGCTTCACATAGGAAGGCTTTATTAAAAAACTTAGCTAGAGAAGTATTTGAACATGGAAGCATTATAACAACTACTGCAAAAGCAAAAGCAGTAAAACCTATGGTTGAAAAAATATTAACAAAAGCAATTGAAGCTAAAGAAACTGACAATAAAGATAGAAGCGTTGCTTTAAGAAGACAAATAAACAGATATTTCAATGATAAAAGATTTACAAATAAAATAGTTGACGAAGTAGCTAAAGTATTTATAGATGCAAATAGAAAAAGTGGTTATACAAGGATATTAAAAATAGGCTTCAGAAGAGGAGATGCAGCAGAGTTATCATTATTACAGTTAGTAGAGAATATAGAAAAGAAAGAGGAAAATTCAGAAAATTAATAAATATAAAAAAACCCCGAGTTTTCGGGGTTTTTTTAATTAAAAATGTGGTATAATATTTTTATATCAAAATAATGTCTTCTATTGTGCTTCAAAAATAACTGCAATAATTAATAAACTTATCCTAGAAATAATATCATGTAATCCACACATAAAAAATATCAAGTTTATATAATTTATATTAATACATAGAGGTGATAATGTGAGTGAAAATAATAGAGATATAAAAAAGGATGAAATAATTCCTGTAGAGATCGATATGGGGAAATTAAATCAAATGTCAAGAAGACAATTGTATAATCTGGCAAGGAAATATGGAATTGAAAATTATTCTGTTCTTACGGATCATGAACTAAAATTTAAAATTTTAAGTAAACAAACAGAATCATTTGGATATTTTTTTCATGAAGGAGTATTAGAAATTCTTCCAGATGGTTATGGATTTTTGAGAAATACTCATAATTCATTATTAAATGGAAATGATGATGTGTATGTTTCACAATCTCAAATTAGAAGATTCAATCTTTCCACAGGAGATATAGTTGCTGGTCAGGTGAGACCACCAAAAGAAGGAGAAAAATTTTTTGCACTATTACGTGTTGAGGCAGTTAATTATCAAGCTCCAGAACAGGCAAGAGATAGAATTTCTTTTGAAAACCTTACTCCAGTTTATCCAAATGAAAGGCTTCAATTAGAATATGAAAATTCACCAGTTAGTTCAAGAATAATAGATATATTTTCACCAATTGGAAAAGGTCAAAGAGGATTGGTTGTTGCTCCACCGAAAGCTGGAAAAACTACATTATTGAAAGATATTGCAAATTCTATTGCAAAAAATAATCCTGAAACTAAGAGAATAGTTTTATTAATAGATGAAAGACCAGAAGAAGTTACAGATATAAGAGAAACTGTGGATGCAGAAGTTATAGCGGCCCCATTTGATATGGATCCTCATAATCAAATAAAAGTAGCGGAAATGACGTTAAACATGGCAAAAAGACTTGTTGAATTTGGTCATGATGTAATTATTCTTATGGATTCATTAACCAGATTAGCTCGTGCTTATAATTTATATGTTCCACCGAGTGGAAAACTATTAAGTGGTGGTGTTGATCCATCTGCATTAACCTTTCCAAAGAAATTTTTTGGTGCAGCAAGGAGAATAAGAGAAGGTGGAAGTTTAACTATATTAGCTACAGCACTTATAGAAACAGGTTCAAAAATGGATGAAGTAATATTTGAAGAATTTAAAGGAACGGGGAATATGGAATTAATTCTCTCAAGAGACCTTGCGAATAAGAGAATATTCCCTGCAATAGATGTAAAATTATCAGGTACAAGAAAAGAAGAATTGTTATTTAATAAGGATGAATTAAGATATTCATGGATTTTAAGAAATTGGTTGAATAATTTATCTACAGAAGAGGCGTTAATGGAGATATTTAGACTTATGAGAAAATATGAAAATAACAAAAAATTATTTAAAGAAATTGAAAAACAGAAATTTGTAGATTAGTAATTAAGGGGGGGAATAATGTTTTTAAAAAGGTTTAAAAAAATAGAAAATCCTAAAAAAAGTTTTGTTATTATTCATGGTCTCGGAGAACATTCAGGTAGATATAAGTTTTTAATTGATAAATTGTTAGATATAGATTATCAGGTAATAACCTTTGATCTACCAGGACATGGTTTAGGAGAAGGAAAAAGAGGTTATATAAAAGATTTTTATAAAATATATGAATATATAAAAGAAATAACTCCTGAAAAGTTTATATTGTTTGGTCATAGTATGGGGGGGTTAATAGCCTTAAGGTATACAGAGTATTCAGATAAAAAACCAGAAAAACTAATATTATCTTCTCCTGCTGTTGGTAAATTATATGCACCAGCTCAAAAATTACTTTTAAACACAATTGGTATATTTGGGAAATTAACCATAAATAACGGAATTGATCCAAAAGACTTATGCCACGATGATAAAGCAATAAAGGAATACCTTGAAGACCCTTTGGTACATAATAAAATAGCTTTTAAAACTGCCAAGCAATTGTTTTCTGAAGCAGAATTAGCGTTGTTAGAAGCAGAGAATATAGATTTACCTGTATTGCTTCAATATGGGGAAATAGATAAAGTAATTAGTGTTGAAAATTGTAATGAATTAGCAGAAAAAGTCAGAACAGTAGTTTTGCAAAAACATAAATATGCTAAACATGAAATTTTTAATGAACCTAAATATAAGAATAAATATGTTTCAAATATTTTAGAATTTATAGAAAATTAAAATTTAATGAATTTTTCAGGGAGGGGAAAATATGAAAATTAATGGGAAAATTCTAACTTTAGTATTTATTTTATTATTTTCATCGTTTACAATTTTTTTCTTAATAAGTGTTAATCAATCACAAACAGCTCTCCAAGAAAGCTTTATAAATAAATTAATAGTTGCAAGAGATTCAAAAAGAGTATTTTTAGAAAAAACTCTTTCAGATGTAAAAAAGGATATAGAATATTTTTCTGAATTACCTGTGATAGTAGAAAATTTAAACAATATGTTTGGTGAAGAAGACTTTTCAAAAAGTTTGGGTAGTTTTGATAAATATTTAGAATATTTAAAAGAAGTTTATCATGATAATAACCCATATAAAAATAGAGAAAAACTGGATAATATTTTTTACGATGATAATTTTGATCAAAGTAAAGTTACTCCAGATGCCCTGGATGAATTATATCAATATAATTCAATTCATGAAAAACTAAATCCTTTACTTAGAAAACTAATTTTAACAAAACCGATATATTATGATGTTTTTTATATAACGTCAGATGGATATGTTATGTATTCAACCAAGAAGAATAAGGATTTTGGAACAAATATAGAAACAGGTAAATACAAAAATACAAGTTTGGGTGATTTATATAAAATTTTAAAAGAAAAAGACGATAATAATGTTCATTTTTCAGATATAAAGTATTATACAGCTGGTGATGAGGAGCATGGATTTTTTGCTGGGAAACGTATAGTATATAATGATGAGAAAATAGGGTATCTAATTGTTCACATAATAAATGAAGCATTTGATAAAGTATTACAGGATAAAAATGGAATGGGAAAAACAGGTATAACCTATGTTGTAGGGCAAGATAAAATAATGAGAAGTAATTTACCAGATCAAGAAACAATATTAAAACAAAAAGTAGAAACAGATTATGTAGACAAAGCTTTGAACGGAAAGACTGGTTGGGAAATATCAACAAATTTTAAAGGCGAAAAAGTATTAGCGGCATATGCACCTTTTAAATTTGCAGAAATAAATTGGGCATTCGTTTCAGAAGTTTCAATAAATGAGGCATTTAAAGCCGCAGAAAAGATAAGAAATATATTAATGATAACAACATCATTAGTATTAATAATATCAATAATAATATCATTATTCTTCTCAAAAAGGATATCAAAGCCATTAATAGAATTAAGTAAAAAAGTAGATAAATTTGCAACAGGAGATTTCACAGTAAAGTTTGAATCAAAAGGGAAAGATGAAACAGCGATGATAGCAAACTCATTACGAAATATGGCAAATAATCTTAGCGAAACAGTAAAATGGTTATTAGAGGCAGGTAAAAAGATAGAAAGTTCGTCAGAAATATTAACAACGATCTCAGAGAAAACAATGGGAGCAAATGAAGATGTATTAGAGAAAGCAAGAGTAATAGAAGATAATGCAGAAAACGCGGCAGCAACAACAGAAGAATTAACATCAGGGGTAAGTGAAGTATCCACAGCAGCACAAAGTGTATCAGCAAATGCAGTAGAAATAGCGCAAGAAGTAAATGAAACGACACAATTGACAGAAGAAGGGGAAAAATCAATAACAGAAATAACAAAAATAATAGAAAGTGCAGTAGAAAAATCAAAAGAAACAGAAAAGACGGTAGAGGTATTGGCAGAAAAAGCCAAGAACATAGGAGAAATAGTGGAAACAATAACAAATATAACAGAACAAACAAATTTGTTAGCATTAAATGCAGCGATAGAAGCAGCAAGAGCAGGAGAAGCAGGAAAAGGATTTGCAGTAGTAGCAGATGAAATAAGGAAGTTAGCAGAAGAAAGTAAAAAAGCAACGGAACAAATAGCTCAAATATTAACAGAAATCAAAGAAGGAGCTCAAAATGCAAATAAGGCAACAGAAGATACAGTGAAAGTAATAAACGAAGTAGAAAGCAATGCAGATGAAATAAAAGAAAAATTCCAAAAGATATTGGAAAGGGTAGAAAATATAAATCAAAGAATAGAAGGATTAACAGCAAGTGCAGAAGAACAAAGCGCATCAACAGAAGAGATGGCAGCAGCAAGTGACAAAACGGCGCAGATGATATTGGAAATATCAAATGAAATAACAGAAATAACAAAAGAAATAGAAGAAGAGAGTAAAGAAATTGGAAATGTAAATGAAAAAGCTGAAGAATTAGAAAAGTTAGTTGATCAACTAAATGAAAAATTAAATCAATTTAAAATATAATGATTTATGATAAAATTAATAAAATCCCCTTTGGGGGATTTTATTATATCATCAAAAAAAGTTAAAATAAAGGTGTTATAATAATGCGAAGAGGTGATTATATGAAAAAACTTTTAAAAAACGGATATGTTTTAATGAGTGCTGATGCAGATATTAAAAAAATGGATATTTTAATTGAAGATGAGAAAATAATGGAGATCAACGATGAAATAGAAAATTTTTCTGGAAAAATTTATGATATGTCAGGCAAATTAATAATACCAGGGTTTATCAATACCCATACGCATTTAGCGATGAGTCTATTTAGAGGAATTGGAGATGATTTATTATTACAAGATTGGCTATTCAATGAAATGTTTCCTCGAGAAGATCTTTTGAATGATGATCTCACTTATTATGGTTCTTTGATTTCTATTCTGGAGATGTTATCTAAAGGAGTAACTACGGTAGTAGATATGTATCTTTTTATGAAAGGAACTGCAGAAGCAGTTAAAAATACAGGAATTAGAGCTTTTTTAACAAGAGGATTAGGATATGATAATGATGAAGGTTGGAAAAAAAGAATTGATGAAACAATATACTTATTTGAAAATTATCATGATAAGTATAATATAAAAGTTGGATTTGGGCCACATGCTCCATATACATGTCCTATGCATAAATTAGAAGAAATAGCAGAACTTTCTAAAAAATATAATACCTTTGTTACTATTCATCTTTATGAATCAAAAAATGAAAGAGAATTATATACTTTTGAAGATATAGAAAAAACAGGATTATTTAAGAATAATGTTATAGCTGCTCATTGTGTTCATGTTGATGAAAAAGATATAAAAATACTTGCAAAAAATGAAGTCACAGTTTCTCATAATCCATCAAGTAATTTGAAATTAGGGAATGGTATAGCTCCTATACTAAAAATGTTAGATCATGAAGTAAATATTACTCTTGGAACAGATGGTGCAGCAAGTAATAATACTTTAAATTTATGGGAAGAAATGAGGATAGCTACATTATTACAAAAAATGAATGGACCTGAAAAATTTAAAACTGAAGAATCATTAAGAATGGTTTGGGAAAATGGAGGATATGCTTTAAATGAAAAAATAGGTAGATTAGAAGAAGATTATATGGCAGATCTGGCAGTTATAGACTTGAAATCAATAGAGCTTTATCCGAATGATTTAAATAGAATAAAATCACATATAGTATATTCGCCTATAAATAAAGTATATGCAACAATGGTAGGTGGGGAGTGGGTATATTATAATGGAGAATATCCAAAATTAAAAGAAAATGATTATTATGAAAAATTTCATAAATTATATTTTGAGCTTGAAGAAAAATTTAAAAATAAAAAGGAGAATGATTAGTGTTGTTATATAATAAATTAAGCGATTATTTGAAAAAAAGATATGGGGAAAGAGTACAACGCTTGCCTATAAATGCAGGGTTCACTTGCCCTAATAAAACAGGAGCAAGAGGAACAGGTGGATGTATTTACTGTGAAGAAACAGGAAGTGGATTTGCATCATTATCTCCTAAAACGCCTATAGCTGAACAAATAAAATTTATGATAGAAAGATACAAAGGAAGAGCAAATAAATTTATGGCTTATTTTCAATCTAATACTAATACTTATGCCCCCCCTCATGTATTAAAAAAAATATATGATTCAGCACTAATTGATGATAGAATAATTATATTGGATATATCTACAAGACCAGATTCAGTGGAAGATGAAAAATTAGATTTAATTGCATCATATAAAGAAAAAATGGATGTGTACCTTGAATTTGGACTTCAAAGTGTTAATTACAATACATTGAAAATATTGAATAGAGGACATACATTAGCAGAATTTATAGATGCAGTAAATAGAGCTAAAAAAAGAGATATAGAAGTAATTGCTCATATGATAATAGATTTGCCATGGGATAATGAAGAAGACATTATAGAAGGAGCTAAAATATTATCTGCTTTAAAAATAGACGGAGTAAAATTACATTCGTTATATATTACAGAAAATACAATTTTAGGACAAATGTATAAGAAAGGTGAAGTTCAGCCATTGTCACTTGAAGAATTTATGGAGAGAAATATATTATTTTTAGAATATTTAGATCCAGAAATTGTTATTCATCGTCTCGCTGCTGATCCTCCTAAAGAAGGGGTACTACATGGAAATTGGGGAATGTCAAAAATAAAGATAATTAATTTATTGGAAAAGGAAATGAGAAATAGAAATACATATCAAGGAAGATTATATAATTATCTTAATAGATAATTATTTTGGTTTAGAATTATCTGAGATAAGTGGGGCGATCGGTCGCGTGGCGAAACACAATTCGTCATGAGGAAAGTCCGGACTCTAAGGGCAAGGTGCCGGTTAACTGCCGGGAGGAGTGATCCTCGGAATAGGGCCATAGAAATGAAAACCGCCATTATTGGCAAGGGTGGAACGGTGAGGTAAAAGCTCACCAGCATCAGGGTAACCTGATGGCTTGGTAACCCCCACCTTGAGCAAGGTCAAATAGGAAGGGTAAGCTTGCCCGGCATGCTTGTTAGCCCCTTCCAGGTAGACCGCTTAGATAAATGACCGATTTAACAGAATCCGGCTTATAGCCCCACTTATTTTTTTAAAACTTGATTTCACTAATAGAAAGTTGTATAATATTAACAAGAAAAACATAATATTTTTCTTATTTTTAGACGATATATAAGTGAATAAAAATTAAAATTTTATGAAAGTGAGGGGGTATTATGAAAAAGATTCTTATAGTGATATTGTTAATAAGTTTTACTGTTTTATCTTTTTCACAAATTGATCCGTTATCACCATGGAATAGAAAATTAAATCCTGCACTAATTTCATGGTCTGCAAGAAATATTATTGAATTAAGTGGGGGAATAAATTCTGGAATAATACAGGAAAGTCTGGATACTCTGGAAAAAGCTGTTGATTTAAATTTGTTAGGAAATGAAGGAAATTATTATAATCTTGATGATTCAAACATTTTATCAAGAAATGTAAACGCTGATATGTATGCAAAACTAAAATTAGGGGTATTTGTATTAGCACCTGAGCTTTCTATTTCTAATATTGATTGGCATAAATTTTCTACCTTGGATTATAGAAATGCATTATGGGTAAATGGTGGATTACACATAGGATTAAAAGGGAAAGATTTTTCATTTGGAGGTACTATCAAAAGCTCTTTACCTGTTTATGATGTAGTAAGAAAAAATGATGGAGCTGACTATACTTTGATCACGGCATTTCCCGATGAAATGTATGATCTTCCCTATACATATTCGTTACTTTATGATGGCCCGGGAGAATTATTTAATCACATGGATACTTTGATGGATAAATTAATGAATAATGGTATTATTACATTAGATGTTGGTTTTGTGGCTGGTAAAGACTATCCAGCAATAGGGTTTGGTGTTAAGGATATTCCAATAGCTGATGGAGTGGGTATCTATAAATATGATGCATATGCCCACGTTGAATATAGCAAAGAAACTTTAGAATTTTCATCTTTTAATTTGGTGGAAGCTTCAAATGAAAGAGTATGGTCTAAATTCAAACCATGGAAAATGACATTTTTCATTACATTACCAATAATATTAGATTTTGTTCCTTCAATTGAGTATGCTCCTAATACAGAGGATTTCACATGGGGAGTTGCAGCAGGAAAGAGATTATTATGGGGGGCATTACCATTCTGGGCAGAAATAAAAAATCATAGTATAAATACAGATTATGATACAATATCATATTGGACATTTAATGGTGGATTAGGAGTGAATATATACTTAGCAGAAATTCACATGTCATTAAGCACTCAAGCACCAACTACTGATGAACTTTTTAATGCAAGAAATACAGCTATTAATCTAAATATGAGTGTCGGTTTCTAATATCTATAATTTGAGCACCACCTTGAGTGGTGCTTTTTATGTGGTATAATAATATTGATTTTGATAATAAGGAGAGATGTGATGGCGAATATATATTTAAAAAAAGATATAAAATCAAGAGTTTTAAACGGTCATAGTTGGATATATGAAAATGAAATAGATAAAATAATTGGTGAATATGAAGATGGAGATATAGTCGATGTTTTTTATAATAAAAAATTTATAGGAAGAGGATATATTAATGATAACTCAAAAATAAGGGTTAGATTATTGACAAAAAAACATGAAACCATAGATTATGAATGGATAAAAAATAAAATAAAAAATGCATATGAATATAGAAAAATGCTTTTTGGTGATGGAAAAACATTTAGACTAATTTTTGGAGAAGGGGATTATTTTCCAGGATTAATAATAGATAAATTCGAAAACTTTTTTGTAATTCAGATAAATACTCTTGGAGTATATAAATTAAAAAAATATATAATAGATGCATTAATAGAAATTTTTGACCCTAAAGGTATATTTGAAAAAGATGATGAAAAAAATGCAAAAATAGAAGGGTTTGAATATTTAGAAAACTGGGTATATAAAAAGGGACCTGAATTAATACCTTTTGAAATAAATGGAATAAAATTTTTTGCAGATACAAAAGGTCAAAAAACAGGTTTTTTCTTAGACCAAAGATACAATGCTTTGAAAGTTAAATCGTTGGCAAAAAATAAAAAAGTGTTGGATGGATTTGCGTATACAGGTAATTTTGGTGTTCATGCTTTGATGGGAGAAGCAAAATATGTAACCTTTTTAGATTATTCAGATAGAGCATTGTATGTTTTAGAACAAACATTAAAAGCTAATAATATTTCAAAGGATAAATACGAATTATTTGAAACAAATACCTTTGATCAATTGAGAAAATTTGATGATGCAAATATATATTTTGATTTTGTAATAATAGATCCTCCATCTTTGGCAAAATCTAGAAGTTCTATAAAAAATGCCATTAGAGGTTATAAAGAATTAAATCTTAGAGCTATGAGGATAACGAAAAACAAAGGGTTATTTGCAACAGCTTCATGTACGCAATTAGTTTATGATGAAGAATTTAAAAAAATAGTATTTGATGCAGCTAAAGATAATAAAGTTTTCTTAAAACAAATTTTTAGAGGATCACAATCTCCCGATCATCCGATATTATATAATATATTAGAAACAGAGTATTTGAAATTTTATTTGTTTGAAATAGAAAGCTATAAAGGATAAGAGCCGCAAGGCTCTTTTTTTTATTATTGTATATATGAAAAAAATTTCATTATTTAAAGTTAAAAGGTAATTAATACTTTTAAATCAGATTAACGACAATTCTTACGATTTTTTTTCTAATGTAAAAATTGATAAAATTTTCGTGAAATAAATTTCATAGAAATTAAGGGGTGATTAAATGAAGATAGTAAAAGCCGAAGAGGCTATTTCTTTTGTTAACAACGGTGATAGCATTATGATAGGGGGCTTTTTGACAGTAGGTACGCCGGAAACATTGATTGATGAAATAATTAAACAAAACAAAAAGGATTTAACCATTATTTGTAATGATACTTCTTTTGAAGATAAAGGTATAGGGAGGTTAATATATCATAAACTTGCAAAAAAAGTAATAACCTCTCATATTGGTACAAATAAAGAAACACAAAGACAATATATAGAAAAAGAATTAGAAGTGGAATTAGTTCCACAAGGAACATTAATTGAACAAATAAGGGCTGGGGGTGTTGGATTAGGAGGAATTCTAACTCCTACAGGAATAGGTACAGTTGTTGAAGATGGGAAACAAGTTATAGAAATTGATGGTAAAAAATATATACTTGAAAAAGCTATTAGAGGAAAAGTAGCATTAGTTAAAGCAAAAAGGGCCGATCATCTTGGTAATCTTCAATTTGCATATACAGCTAAAAATTTTAATCCGATTATTGCTATGGCAGCTGATTTGGTAATTGTTGAAGTAGATGAATTAGTGCCAACAGGTTCAATACCGCCAGAACAAGTGCAATTCCCAGGAGCACTTGTTGATTATGTAGTAGTAAGGGGGAGAGAATAATGAATGCAAAAGAAAGAATTGCTAAAAGAGTTGCAAAAGAGTTTAAACCAGGAAACATTGTAAATTTAGGAATTGGGCTTCCAACTTTAGTTGCTAATTATGTGCCAAAAGAAATGAATATATTTTTTCATGGCGAAAATGGTGTTTTAGGTATTGGATCTGAAGTGCCAGAAGAATTATCCAATCCAGATTTAACTAATGCAGGTGGAAAATTTATAGAAACAGTACCAGGAGCAATGGTTTTTGATACAGCATTTTCATTTGCTTTAATAAGGGGAGGTCATCTTGATTATACAGTATTGGGTGGTTTACAAGTTGATGAAGAAGGCCATTTAGCTAACTGGATGGTTCCTGGGAAATTAATTCCTGGAATGGGTGGAGCAATGGATTTGGTAACTGGTGCTAAAAAAGTAATAGTTGCTATGACACATACAGCCAAAGGAAAACCTAAAATAGTGAAAAAATGCAATTTGCCTTTAACTTCTTCAAGAAGAATAGATTTAATAGTTACAGAGTTTGCAGTTATTGAGCCTAATGATGAAGGATTATTATTAAAAGAAATATCACCAGATATAACATTAGATGAATTAAAAGAAATAACAGATGCAGAATTAATAATTCCAGAAAATTTGAAAACAATGGAAATTTAAGGGGGAAGAAATATGGGAGAAAAAGTTATGATAAGAGTAAGAATGAGTTTGCATGATGCACATTATGGTGGAAATCTTGTGGACGGAGCAAAAATTTTACAACTATTTGGTGATGTGGCAACAGAATTATTGATCAGACATGATGGCGATGAAGGGTTATTTAAAGCATATGATGATATAGAATTTATGGCACCAGTATATGCTGGTGATTATATAGAAGCTACAGGCGAAATTGTAAAAGTGGGAAATACATCAAGAAAAATGGTATTTGAAGCAAGAAAAGTAATAGCTCCAAGACCTGATATATCAGATTCTGCAGCAGATTATTTAGAAGAACCAATAGTTGTATGTAGAGCAAGTGGAACATGTGTTGTTCCAAAAGATAAACAAAGGAAGGGAAAAAAATAATGGAAAAATTAATTATCACAGTTGCATTAACTGGTGCGGAAGTAACAAGGGAACAGCAACCAAATCTACCAATTACGCCTGATGAAATAGCAGAAGCTGCATACGAATGTTATCTTGCAGGAGCATCTATTGCTCATGTTCATGCAAGGGATAAAGATGGGAAACCAACACAATCATATGAAGTGTATAAAGAAATAAAAGAAAAAATAGAAGCTAAATGCAATTTGATATTTCAACCGTCAACAGGCGGAGCAGTATATCATACCTTTGAACAAAGAAAGCAACCATTGGAATTGAATCCAGAAATGGCAACATTATCAGCAGGTACTACTAATTTTGGTAGTGATATATTTGTAAATTCAGAAGAGTATATAGAAAAGTTTGCAAAAGAGATGAAAGAAAGAGGGATAAAGCCAGAAATAGAGGTATTTGAGAGAGGACATATTGCAAACGCATTAAAATTGGTAAAGAAGGATTTATTGGATACACCAATACATTTTGATTTTGTTATGGGGGTACCTGGCGCAATTCCTGGCGGAATAGATGATTTGTTATATTTAGTAAATCATATACCTCAAGGTAGCACATGGACTGTAGCAGGAATAGGAAGATATGAATTGCCATTAGCAGTACATGCAATATTAATGGGCGGTCATGTAAGAGTTGGATTTGAAGACAATATATATTATAAAAAAGGAGAATTGGCCAAATCAAATGCACAACTTGTTGAGAGAATAGTGAGAATAGCAAAAGAATTAGGTAGAGAAATAGCAACTCCAGATGAAGCAAGGGAAATATTAAACATAAAAAAGAAATAATGGAGGGGAAAAGATGAAAAAAGGTTGTCCATTTGGAACACATAGGGTAATAGAACCAAAGGGATTATTACCTCAAGCAGCAAAAAAAATTGATAATACAATGGAGATATATTCAAATGAGTTGCTGATTGATGTAATAACTTTAAATATTGATTCAGCAAGTTTTACTCAAATCAAAGAAGCATGCAATAAAGATGTAAAAAAGATGGAAAAGATGATTCTTGATATAGTAAATGAAAGGGGTAAAATGCAAAACCCTGTAACTGGATCTGGAGGAATGCTTATAGGTACAGTAAAAGAAATAGGTCCAGATTTTCCCGATAAAACATTAAAAGTTGGAGATAAAATTGCTACATTAGTATCCTTATCTTTAACTCCTTTAAAAATAGAAAAAATAAAAAAGATTAACATAGAAAATGATCAGGTTGATATAGATGGTCAAGCAATATTATTTGAAACAGGTATATATGCAAAATTACCAGAAGATATACCCGAAAAATTAGCATTAGCAGCTCTTGATGTAGCAGGTGCTCCAGCTCAAGTAAATAAATTAGTAAAAGAAGGAGATACAGTTTGTATTATTGGTGGTGGAGGAAAATCAGGAGTTTTATGTTCCTACCAGGCAATGAAAAATGCTGGCGATAAAGGCAAAGTTATAGTCGTAGAATATTCTGAAGAAAATGCAAAAAGAATAAAAGATATGAAATTAGCTCATGAAGTAATTGTAGCAGATGCTACAAAACCAGTTGATATATATCATAAAGTATTGGAAGTTACTAATGGTAAATATTGTGATGTAACAATTAATAATGTAAATGTTCCAGATACTGAAATGTCATCTATACTAATTACTAAAGATGAGGGAACTGTATACTTCTTTTCAATGGCAACATCATTTACAAAGGCAGCTTTAGGTGCAGAAGGTGTTGGTAAAGATATTAATATGATGATTGGAAATGGATACACAAAAGGTCATGCTGATTTGACACTTCAAATATTGAGAGATTCAAAAGAAATAAGAGAATTATTTGAAAAATTATATATATAATCAGGGGGGACAAAAAAGATGAAAAAAAGAAGACATTATACAGAAATACCATTATGGAAAGATGTAACAGAAGAGCAATGGAATGACTGGCATTGGCAAATGAGAAATAGAATCACAGATGTAGACACATTAAAACAGGTAATAAATTTAACTCCGGAAGAAGAAGAGGGAGTTAGAAATGCATTAAAAACATTAAGGATGGCAATTACACCATATTATGCATCATTAATGGATCCAGATGATCCAAAATGTCCAATAAGAAGGCAAGCAGTTCCTACAGCTAAAGAATTAGTAAAAAGCGTTTGGGATATGGTTGATCCATTACATGAAGATGAAGATTCACCTGCTCCAGGTTTAACTCATAGATACCCTGATAGAGTTTTGTTCTTAATAACAGATATGTGCTCTATGTATTGTAGACATTGTACAAGAAGAAGATTTGCTGGTCAAACTGATGCTCATAAAAGTATGGATGATATAAATGCTGCATTGGAATATATTAGAAATACACCTCAAGTTAGAGATGTATTATTATCCGGTGGAGATGCATTAATGGTTGGTATTCCAATGCTTGAATATATAATTAAAGAATTAAGAAAGATTCCACATGTTGAAATTATTAGAATTGGTACAAGGACACCTGTAGTATTTCCACAGATAATAACAGATGAATTAGTAAATATGTTGAAAAAATATCACCCAATTTGGTTGAATACACATTTTAATCATCCAAAAGAAATTACACCAGAATCAGCAGAAGCATGTAGAAAATTAGCAGATGCTGGTATTCCGCTTGGTAATCAAACAGTATTACTAAGGGGTGTAAATGATAGTAAATACATTATGATGGAATTAATGCATCAATTAGTAAAAATAAGAGTAAGACCATATTATATCTATCAATGTGACCTATCTCAAGGTATAGAACACTTCAGAACATCAGTATCAAAAGGTTTAGAAATAATGGAATCATTAATTGGGCACACATCAGGTTTTGCAGTTCCATCATTTGTTGTAGATGCACCTGGTGGTGGTGGAAAGATAAGATTAATGCCAAATTATTTACTAGCAAGAAATGATCATACAGTAATACTTAGAAATTATGAAGGTGTAATAACAACATATCATGAACCAGAAGACACAACAACAGATGTAGATGATACAGAATACAGAGAAAAATATAAATGGTATGGTGTAGCAGGTTTATTTGATAGTAAAGATAGAATATCATTAGAACCCAATCATTTAGAAAGACATGAAAGAGCAAAATTAAAGGAAAAATACCAACATTTAGTGGAGGAGAAAAAATGAAGTATGAAGATATAAAATTGAATCAAACATATGAAGTAAAAAGAAAAATTACGGCGCATATGGTAGAAACATTTGCAGAAATAACTGGTGATAAAAATCCTGTTCATTTAGATGAAGAATTTGCATCAAAAACAATATTTAAAAAAAGAATTGCACATGGTATATTGAGCGTTGGTTTAATATCAGCGGTTTTGGGAATGGAATTTCCGGGGCCAGGAACGATATATATGAAACAAGATTCAAAGTTCTTAAAACCTATATATCTTGATGAAGAAATAACAATTAAAATAACAGTAAAAGAAAAAATAGAAGAAAAATCAAGATTAGTATTAACTACTCAAATAATAAAAGAAGATGGAAAATTAGCAGTAGATGGAGAAGCATTAGTATTATTTAAAGGAGAATAAAAAGTGAATTTTGAAAGCATATCTGTAGTTGGTCTTGAAAAAAACACAGGAAAAACAGAAACCTTGAATTACATTATAAAAAAATTAAATAAAAAAATAGGAATAACCTCAATAGGAATAGATGGCGAATCTATAGATCAGGTAACCACAACTCCAAAACCTGAAATAAAAATAAAAGAAGGAACCATATTTGCCACAGCAGAAAAATTTTATAAACAAAAAAAGCTCACAGCAGAAATATTATCTGTGGAAGATGGATTGAGAACATCATTAGGTAGAATAGTTATAGCAAAAGCTTTAGATAATGGAAAAGTAATATTAGCAGGACCTCAATCAACGGTTAAAATAAAAGAATTAATAAAAAAGATAAAAGGTTTTGGAACAGAAATAGTATTAATAGACGGGGCTTTATCAAGGTTAAGCCCCGCTTCTCCAGTAATAACTGATGCGATGATTTTAGCTACAGGAGCAGCTTTGACAATAAATATCAATGAACTTGTGAAGAAAACAAAACATATAGTGAATTTAATACAATTAAAAGAATATGAAAATAGTGAAAAACTTTTTGATTTAGAAGACGGAATATACTCTATATCAGAAAATATAGAAAAATTACCTATAAAATCATTATTAACCTTTAAATCTTTGAAAAAACATATATTAGAGTATGGAAAAAAAATATATATAACAGGAGCCTTAACTGAAAGTTTTTTAAAATATTTAACCAAACAAAAAAAACTAAAAGATGTTGAAATAATAGTAAAAGATTTCACAAAAATTTTTGTATCTCCAGAGACTTTTAATCTTTACACAAAAAAGGGTGGAACAATAAAGGTTCTAAAAAAGACGAAATTAATAGCTATAACAATTAATCCATATTCACCTCGTGGATATATGTTAAATTCAAATGAAATAAAAAGGAGATTAAAAGAAGTAATAGATATACCTATACTAAACGTAAGGGAAGATGAATTATGTTTGAAATAAATTATCTTTTAAATAAATTAGAGATAATAACCCCATTAGGTCAAAAAAAAGCAAAAAATCTGATTTTCTTTATAGAAGAAAATCAAATCTTTAAAGAGCTCAATAAAATAGAGGAAACAATAGAAGCTATTCAGTATCAAAAAGAAAAAATCGAAAAAATAAAAAACAATTTAATGTACATAAAAGATATAACGAATACAATAGAGAAATTAAAAGGAGAATATATATTAGATGATATTGAACTTTATGAAATAAAATATTTTTCATTATATTATGAAGAAATAAGAAAAATTATTCATTTTTCTTATTTAAAACAACCTTCTTTAGAAAAAGTAATAGAAATACTGGATCCAGATAATAACAAATTACCTACATTCTATATATATGATTCATATTCAGAAGAGTTAGCTAAAATAAGAAAAGAGAAAAAAAAAGTAACAGATGAAAAAAAAGAAGAATTACTTCTAAAAGAAGCAGAGATAGAAGAAAAAATCAGAGAAAAACTAACTCAAAAGTTAAAAAAATATATAAATAATCTTGAGCATGCATTAAGAGATATAGCAGAGTTAGATTTTGTATTGGCAAAAGCAAAGCAAACAATAGAATACGGCTTTACAAAACCTGAATTTTCCGATTACATAAGTTATCATGGATTATTTAATCCTGTAATAAAAGATAGATTAGAAAAAGAAAATAAACAATATCAACCAGTAGATATTGAATTATTTGAAGGGGTTACATTAATTACCGGTGCAAATATGACTGGTAAAACAGTAGTATTAAGGACATTAGCCTTATCACAATACTTATTTCAATATGGTTTTTATGTACCAGCGAAATCGGCAAAATTAAAAGTTTTAAAAAAGATATTCTTAATTTCTGGGGATTATCAATCAACATTAAGTGGATTATCATCATACGCTGCAGAAATGATAAAGTTAGATGATATATTGAAATATCTAAAAAATAACGATAATGCACTAATATTACTTGATGAATTAGCAAGAAATACAAATCCACATGAAGGGAAATTAATAGTAAAAGCTGTAATTACAATACTTAATGAATTAAATTCCATTTCTTTAATAACAACGCATTTTAATAATGTAGCAGATGAAAAAATAAGGAAATTAAGAATAAAAGGTATAAAAAAAGAGCGACTAAAAGAGAAAATATCACCAGAAAATATAACAGAAATTATAGATTATTCATTAATTGAAGATAAAAAAGAAATAGTTCCAGAAGAAGCATTGACAATAGCAAAACTATTAAACATAGATAATAAATTGATAGGTACAATAGAAAAGTTAAAAAAGGAGGAAAACTCTAATGAGTAAATTAGGTTTAGATTTTAAAAAAGTTGAATACGCAAGAGGTTTAGCGAAAAAAATAGCTGAAGATGTACAGAATTTTGTGGATAAAAGATCAACAGTCTCTGTTGAAAGAACTATATGTAGATTATTAGGAATTGATGGAATAGATGAAAATGAAGTACCATTACCAAATATAGTAGTTGATCACATAAAAGAAAAAGGATTATTAGAACAAGGAGCAGCATTCCTATTAGGAAATGCAATAATTGAAACAGGATTAGCTCCACAAGAAATTGCGGAAAAAATAGCTAAAGAAGAAATGGATTTATCAAAAATAAAAGTTCATTCTATAGAAAAAGTTCAAGAAGCCTTAACTCCTTTTGTGGATAGTATGATAAAAAGAATTCAGGATAATAGAAGAAAAAGAAATGAATACTTAGAAAAATTAGGTGAAGGGCCACAACCATATTTATATGTAATAGTTGCTACAGGTAATATATATGAAGATGTTATTCAAGCACAAGCTGCTGCAAGACAGGGTGCAGATATTATAGCTGTTATAAGAACAACAGGACAAAGCTTATTAGATTACGTTCCATACGGTCCAACCACTGAAGGATTTGGCGGAACAATGGCGACACAAGAAAACTTTAGAATAATGAGAAAAGCATTAGATGAAGTTGGTGAAGAAGTTGGAAGATACATAAGATTGGTTAATTATGCATCAGGGTTATGTATGCCTGAAATATCAGCAATGGGTGCTATGGAAAGACTTGATGTAATGCTTAATGATGCATTGTATGGAATATTATTTAGAGATATAAATATGAAAAGAACAATAATAGACCAATATTTCTCAAGGGTTATAAATGGATTCTCAGGCATTATTATTAATACAGGTGAAGATAATTATTTAACAACAGCAGATGCATATGAAGAAGCGCATACAGTTCTTACTTCTGATTTAATAAATGAGCAATTAGCATTAATGGCTGGTATTCCTGAAGAGCAAATGGGTTTAGGTCATGCATTTGAAATGAATCCAGATCTTACCAATGGTTTCCTATATGAATTAGCTCAAGCTCAAATGTTAAGAGAAATATTCCCTAAAGCCCCATTAAAATACATGCCGCCTACCAAATATATGACAGGAAATATATTTAAAGGTCATGTACAGGATGCATTGTTTAATGTAGTGTCTATCTGGACACATCAGGGAATACAATTATTGGGTATGCTTACAGAAGCAATACATACTCCGTTTATGTCAGATAGATACTTATCAATAGAAAATGCAAGATATATCTTTAATAATTTAAAAAATATAGGTGATGAAATAGAATTCAAAAAAGATGGAATAATTCAAAAAAGAGCACAACAGGTATTAGATGAATCCATAGAATTATTAGAAAAAATGGTTCATGATGGATTATTTGTATCCTTATCAAAAGGGACATTTGCAAATATAAAAAGACCAATTGATGGTGGAAAAGGGTTAGATGGTGTATTTGAAAAAGGTAAAAATTACTTTAATCCATTTATTAAAAAGATGTTGGAGGCTGAAAGACCATGAGTGGAGGATTATATTCAACAGAAAAAAAAGATTTTGATAAAACATTAAATTTAAAAGCCATTAAACCATATGGCGATACAATGAATGATGGAAAAACTCAATTGAGTTTCACATTGCCTGTGCCAGATGGTGATGAAGCAGTAGAAGCAGCAAAACAATTAATGAAAAAAATGGGATTTGATGAACCGATGGTGGTATATCATAAAGAATTAACAACAGGTTTTACATTTATCATAGCTTATGGTAGCTGTACGCATACAGTAGACTATACAGCTATTCATGTGCCAAAAGTAGAATCAACAACATGGTCTATGGAAGAAACAGATGAGTTTATTAAGAAAAATATTGGAAGAAAAATAAGAGTAATAGGTGCAAGTACAGGTACAGATGCTCATACTGTTGGTATAGATGCGATAATGAACATGAAAGGATATGCAGGACATTATGGACTTGAAAGATATGAAATGTTCGAAACATTAAATATGGGAAGTCAGGTACCAAATGAAGAATTCGTAGCAAAAGCAATAGAATTTAATGCAGATGCATTGCTCGTTTCACAAACGGTAACTCAAAAAGATATTCATATAAAAAATCTTACAGAATTAGTAGAACTATTAGAAGCAGAAGGTATAAGAGACAAAGTAATATTAATTGCAGGCGGTCCAAGGATCACTCATGAATTAGTAAAAGAATTAGGATATGATGCAGGATTTGGTGCTAATAGTTATGCAGACGATGTTGCTTCATATATTGCACAAGAATTATATAGAAGAATGCAAGAAGAAAATAAAACAGGAGGGAAAGAGGAATGAGAATGGAAGGGAAAGTATGTATAGTAACAGGAGGAGCAAGGGGATTAGGAAGAGCGATGGTAGAAAGATTTGCAGAAGAAGGAGCAAAAGTAGTATATGCATGTGATTTAAACGAAGAAGGATTAAAAGAATTAGAAAGCAAATATGAAAATGTAAAAGGATATAAATTAAGTGTAACAGATAGAAAAGCAATAGCAGAATTTAAAGAAAAAGTAATAGCAGAAGAAGGAAAAGTAGATGTATTAGTAAATAATGCAGGGATAACAAGAGATGCATTAATACAAAAAATGACAGAAGAAGATTGGGACATGGTAATAGATGTAAATTTAAAAGGAGTATTTAACATGACCCAACAATTTGGACCAGAAATGATGAAAGCAGGAAAAGGATCAATAATAAACATATCATCAGTAGTAGGGATATATGGAAACATAGGACAAACAAATTATGCAGCAACAAAAGGTGGAGTGATAGCAATGACAAAAACATGGGCGAAAGAATTTGCAAGAAAAGGAGCACAAGTAAGAGTAAATGCAATAGCACCAGGATTCATAAAAACACCAATGACAAAAGATTTACCAGAAAAAGTAATAGAATTAGTAAAAAGCAAAACAGTATTACAAAGAATGGGAGAAGCAAAAGAAATAGCAAACACAGCATTATTCCTCGCAAGTGATGAAAGTAGTTTCATAACAGGACAAGTAATAAGTGTAGATGGTGGATTAGTACTATAAAAATGGATGTCCAAAAAAGTAAAGAAAATTATAAAATAATGCTCTTCACCAGGTGAAAATTCTGAGTCCTCGAAAATTCTCATTTTAGCAGGTCGTGTCAGACTCACATCCGTGTTCGGCTTCACTCAATTTTGCATCCATGCAAAATTGACCTGCTCCATTCGAATTTTCTCGGGAATTTTCAATGGTTCATCACATTATTTTTATAAATTTTCTTTTATGAAGATCAAACAACCTTCGAGTTTTCATTCGTTTTATTTTTGAATTCCAATAATATATCGAGAACTATCAGATCTTGGGCATTACGTATGAAAAAAAATAAGAGAAGGAACAAAGGGGGAAAAGAAATGGAAAAAGTATATATAGTAGGAGCAAAAAGGACAGCAATAGGAAGTTTTGGAGGGACATTAAAAGATAAAAAAGCAGCAGAATTAGGAGCAGAAGCAATAAAAGCGGCATTAGAACAAGCAGGAGTAGCGCCAGAACAAGTAGATCACACAGTAGCAGGAAACGTATTAATGGCAGGACAAGGAATGGGACCAGCAAGACAAGCAGCGATATATGCAGGAATACCAGTAGAAAAACCAGCATACACAGTACATATGGTATGTGGAAGTGGAATGAAAGCAATAATGTTAGCAGCAAATGAAATAAAATTAGGAAATGCAGAAATAGTAGTAGCAGCAGGAATGGAAAGCATGTCAAACGCACCGATGTTACTACCAGCAAAAGCAAGATTTGGACTAAAATTTGGAAATATAGAAATGATAGATCACATGGTATATGATGGATTAACAGACGTATTCAATCAATATCACATGGGAATAACAGCAGAAAACTTAGTAGAAAAATATGGATTAACAAGAGAAGAACAAGATGAATTTGCAGCAATCAGTCAGCAAAGAGCAGAAAAAGCGATAAAAGAAGGGAAATTCAAAGACGAAATAGTACCAATAGAAATAAAAACAAGAAAAGAAACAAAAATATTTGACACAGACGAATATCCCAGATTTGGAACAACAAAAGAAACATTAGCGAAACTCAGACCAGCATTCAAAAAAGATGGGACAGTAACAGCAGGGAACTCATCAGGGATAAACGATGGAGCAAGTGCGATGATACTTGCATCAGAAAGTGCAGTAAAAAAATATGGACTAAAACCATTAGCAGAAATAATAGCATATGAACAAGGAGGAGTAGATCCAAGTATAATGGGAATAGGACCAGTAGCAGCGATAACAAACTTAGTAGAAAAAAAAGGAATAAAATTAGAACAAATGGAACTATTAGAATTAAACGAAGCATTTGCAGCACAATCAATAGCAGTAATAAAAGAACTCAGTGAAAAATATGGAGTAACAAAAGAATGGTTTATGGAAAGGACAAATGTAAATGGAGGAGCAATAGCATTAGGACATCCAATAGGAGCATCAGGAAACAGAATAACAGTAACATTATTATATGAAATGAAAAAGAGAAATTTAGAATATGGATTAGCATCATTATGTATTGGTGGAGGTATGGGTACTGCTATTGTTATTAAAAACATTTAACACATAAAAATAATATTTTTTGAGTGCATTTAAATACTTAATCATTAATTAAAATTAGAAAAAATTAAAAATATTCCAGAACTCTTTAAGGGTTCTGGAATATTTTTATAAAATAAATTTTTTCACAAGTATTGAAATTTCATAAAAAATATGATATCATATGACATGTTATTTGTATCTTTATTTATAATAAAATTTAATTAATAATGTTAATTTTAATAATATAGGAGGGATAGGTATGAATTTAAAAAACGCAAAAATAATGGCAGGTGTAGGAGCAATTTTAGAATTAGCTGGGCATTTTGGTTTAATAGGTTTTATATTAGAACTTATAGGAATATATAAAATTAGCGAAACAGTAAAAGATAAAAGAATATTCAACTATATTCTATGGCCAGGGATAATAATATTTATAATTTATATAGGAGGGTTTTTAATATTTACAGGATCATTTTTTTACTCATCACCAAATATGATGTTTAACAATGATGAATTTTTTTATGAAACTGGTCATCGATTTCCAAATATGTTTTTGATGTTTATAGGTTTTATAGTTTCTTTAATACTTCCAATAATTTATCAAATAAAGGCTTACACATTATTAGGTGATTATTTTGGAAATGATTATTTTTATAAATCAGCAAAATTTCTAAAATGGGGTTTAATTCTTTCAATAATTATAGTGGGATTATTATTAATTTTTATAGCTGAGATTTTTAAGATTATAGGATATTTTACCTTACCAGACGAATATAAATTAGAAAAAGAAGGAGAAGAAGAATGGAGAGTTAAAAATTACTGAATATTAATTCTTTTTTTCTATTATTAAAAAATATATGAAACATTTATGATGAAGATTTTAGTATTATTAGTTAATGTTAAAAAAATAAAAAATAACTTGACAAATTAGAAATTTTTTATTATAATGGAAATAGGAAACTTGATGGGGGATGGGTTATGTTTTATTATATTATAAAACTAAAACTACAAACCAATAAAAATTTAATATTATTAAAAATAGACAGCGAGGCCTAAAGAGGTCTCGTTGTTTTTATTAATTAATATATCAAGTGATATATTAATTTTCAATATTAGTGATAAAAATTTTTCATTAGAATAATAATCCATACAGAGATAATGAGGTGAAATTATGAGATTAAAATTAATTTTCAATTTAAAATCAAATGAAATCCCTAAAGACTATAGACGTATATTTATGAGTTTTATAAAAAAAACACTGGAAAGCTATGATAAAAGCATATTTGAAGAGTACTTTAGAAATAAAGATCCCATATTAAAGGATTATACATTTTCAGTGTATTTTGGGAAATGTAAATTTGAAGAAAATATAAAAATTGAAAATGAAAATATATCAATGTTTTTATCAACCTCATCCTATAAAACAGGAATACATTTTTACAATGCTTTTATTAATATGAAATACAAAGAATTTCCGATAAAAAATAATATTTTGAAATTAAATAATATTATTAAATTACCAGAAAAAAATATATATAAAAATGAAATAATAATAAAAACATTATCTCCAATAGTTATTAGAGAACATAATAAAGAAAAAGATAAATATTATTATTTTGATGAGGAAAATGCTATAGATATTCTAAAAAATAACATTAAATATCAATATAGCAAATTGTTCAAAAGTGAAAATGGAGAATTAGATATTAAAGTATTAGATTTTAAAAAAACAACAATATTAAATTATAGTAAAAAAATTAAAAGTAATTTAGGTATTTTAAAAATACATGGAGATAAAAAAATATTAGACTTTGTATATAAATCTGGGATTGGTAGTAAAAGAAGTTCAGGGTTTGGAATGGTAGATATAATTTAGGGGTGATAAAATGGATAAATTGAAAGAAAATTATATAACTTTAAGATTATCAGATTGGTTATATAATGCCGGAATAGTAGGATTGATTAATATATTAGGTGAAGATAATGTTAGGTATAGAACATATGAAGAAAATCTAGATATGGAATATGATGAAATAGAAATTAAAATTGAAGCTTTTGAAAACTTCGAAGAAAAATATTTTGATTATTTTATTAATACCTATAAGAATTTAAATTGGCATCAATTGATTTCATATAAAGAAATAATAGAACAAAAAATAGAACAAAATCAGTTTTCAAAAGAAGATATAGAAATAATAAATAAAATAATAAAGTCTTTTAAAGATAATCTCAAAAAAGCCAGTTTTAAAAGTGCATATAACTTAATATATAAAGAAATAAATAATTTTAATTTTTTGGAGGAAATAAAAAAAATAAAAAGGATGAGTAAATTGTCAACCCCTGATGAAATAAGAGATAATTTATTAATATTAAAAAATATTCTTGATTTCTTAGAAAAGCCTGTTTCAAAGAAATATATTGCAGCAAAAAATGCTATGTATTCTGTTATTAGAAATGCTTGGGATGGAGTGAGTTTTTTAAATCCTCAAACAAAAGAAAAAGATATGTATGTTGATTATAAAAAATACTTTTTAGAACCATTCTTAGAGTATTTAAAATTAGAAAATGATGAAATAAAAAAATATAAATACACATGTTTTTCTTGTAATAGACCAATGAAAAAACTGGAAACAAATATGTCTTTTTTAAAAAATATTGGCTTTGATGATGCGAGAAAACCGTCTAATGTATGGAATTTTATTAATGATACATATATATGCCCGATTTGTAAATTGGTTTATTCATGTATTCCAGCAGGATTTACTTATGTGTATGATAAGGGGCTTTTTGTTAATTTGAATCATTCAGTTGAAGATATTTATAATATAAACAAAAGAGTAATGATGGAAACCTACAATGATTCAATTAAGGAATATGATAAATATATGTTTTCATATAAAACATTATTAAGTAGTATATATGAAAACTTAAATAAAACAACAAAATATGAATATTCTGATATTCAAATAGTTAAGTTGGAAAATGAAAAATATTATTTTAATATATTATCGAAAAAGATTTTATTAGTGTTAAAAGAGTCATCAAAATTGTTGAATGAATTAATAAATAATTACTATTATCCAACTAAAAAAGGAGATTATAAAGATAAAGTAATGTTGTATGAGGAGGCTATTTTTAGAATAACAAATAATATAGAGTTATATGATTTAATAAATGATCTTTTAAGAATAAAACTTTCTGATAAAACAAATGGATATTATTCAATAAGAACTATAAATAACTTAATTAAAATAAATTTAAATTATTTAAGCGAGGTGAAAGATATGAAAGATTTTAATGAAAGTGAAGTTAAACAGGCTAATTATTATGGATATTTAATGAGACAGTATTATTTATCTAAAGGTAGCGAACACAAACTTTCTGGTATTTCATACAAGTTATTAAATGCATTAAAAGTAAATAATAAAGATAGCTTTATGGATACATTATTGAATTGTTATTTATATGTTGATAAGCCAGTTCCAAAAATAATTATAGAAGCCTTAGATAATAACGACATTTTCAAAAGTGTAGGATATGCCTATATAGCTGGATTATTTGGAGAATATAAGAAAGGGGATGAAAATAATGGATAAAAAAGGATTAACATTAACAATAATTTTTGAAGCTGAAAGTGCAAATTTTGGGGAAGGATTAGGTAATGTTACAACACTAAAAAAATTATCAAGGGATGGCAAACAACAGACCTATATATCCAGGCAAGCAATTAGATATAATATTGTTAATCAATTGGGGTACGAATTATCTCCGGTAGTAGCTGAGGGAAGTGGAGATAAAAAAGTTATACAATTTGATCCTGAAGCAACAATAGATAAATATCCTGAAATAGATTTTTTTGGATATATGAAAACGAAAAAAGGAGAAGGAAGTTTAACTAGAGATGCAAAAGTTAGAATATCACATGCTATATCTTTGGAAGATTTTAAGGGAGATCTTGATTTTTTAACAAATAAAGGACTAGCTGATAGATTGAATGAAAATATGAATATAGCTCAATCAGAAATACATAGATCATATTACAGATATACGATAAATATAGATTTAGACGAAATAGGTGTTGATAAAAATGAAGATATTGAAATACCTAATGAAGAAAAATCTAAAAGAGTTCAAAAGTTATTAGACACTATAGCCTTTTTATATAGGGATATTAAAGGAAGAAGAGAAGATTTAAAACCATTATTCGCAATTGGGGGAGTTTATGATATTAAAAATCCATTCTTTCAGAATTTGGTTGAAGTAGGAAATAATAAAATTAAAGTTGAACCATTGTTAGCAATGTTAGAATATCAAGAGGTAAAAGAAAATACAATATGCGGTATTGTTGATGGGAAATTTGACAATGAGAATGAGATTAAAGAAAAACTTAATGCAATTTCTATTCCAAAATTATTTGAAAATTTAAAAGAAAAGGTAAGGGAGTATTATGAAGGCAATTAAGATAAAAATAGAACAAGAAACTGCCAATTATAGGATTCCTACAAGTTTTGGATTGAGGGAGACATATCCTCTTCCTCCTTATTCTACTGTGATAGGTATGATTCACAAGCTATGTGATTTTAAAGAATATAAAGAAATGCAAGTAAGTATTGCAGGTGAATATTATTCAAAAGTTAATGATTTATATACTAGATATGAATTTAAACCTGAAATGAAATTTGAAAGAGGAAGACATCAATTGATGGTAAAAGGATATGGAATAACTCAAGGAATAGGTACAACAGAAATGCTTATAGATGTCAAGTTAATGGTACACATAGTACCAAAAGATGAGAATTTGATTGAAACAATAGAAAAATCATTAAAGTATCCAAGAGAATATCCTTCTTTAGGAAGAAGAGAAGATATTGCTATTATTAGAGAAGTTAAAGTTGTTGAATGTGAAGAAAAAGAATTAGAAGAAGATATTTATACAGATTTTTCCTATTATATACCAATAAAAAAATATAAAAATATAGAATTTCAAAATTATACAGAAGGAGTAAAATATGTAGGAACCAAATATATCCTAAATAAAAATTATGTTTTAGAAAATATAGGAAATAATAAAAATAAGAAATTTATAAGAAAATGGAATAAAATAGAGGTATTATATGCATCTAATCCAATTTTTTATATGTATGAAAAATATATTATAGATGAAGAAGGAGACGTATTATTATTAGCTTGAGGTGAATTTATGATTTTTTTAGCAAAATCCAATCCTCCAGAAACAATACAAGAACATACTGATAATTTAATTGAACAATTGAATAGTTTAAAAGCATTATATAATGAAAAAATTCCTGTTAATTGGGATTTGTTAAAATATGCATGTGTATATCATGATTTAGGAAAAATAAATCCAGATTTTCAAGAAAAATTAAAAAAGGGAAAGAGGAATGATAATGAAATTCCTCATTCTCTTTTAAGTTTATTATTTTTGAATCCAAGAGAATTAAAAAAGAAATTTACAGAAGATGAGATAAAGTTGTTATATCAAATTATCGCATATCATCATGAAAGAGATTATAGTAATTATGATTTAAATATGATTAATAATAAAATAGCAGAAATAAATTCTTTAGTAAAGTTTTTTGATTATTCTAAAATAAGTAAGGAAATAAAATTGAATAAAATTAGTGCAAGATATTTTGTTCTTAGGAAAAGAATATATAAAGAAAACAAACACTTCAAAGACTATGTTTTATTAAAAGGATTATTAAATAAAATTGATTATGCAGCTAGTGCTCATATACCCGTAGAAATTTCAAATAACTTTTTATTAAGCAATATGGAAAAGCTTGGATATCAGTGGAATGATTTACAAAAATATATGATCGAAAATAGAGATAATAATGTTATAGCAATAGCTCAAACAGGTATGGGGAAAACTGAAGCAGGATTATTGTGGATAGGAAATAATAAAGGATTTTATACTTTGCCTTTAAAAGTAGCCATTAATGCTATATATGATAGAATCACTAAAAAAATATTAAAAGATAAAAATACAGAAAATGTTGGTATTTTGCATTCGGATACTTATTCTGAATATTTAAAAAGAGAAGAAAGTATAGAAGAGGTTGATTATTATTTTACTAAAACAAAACAATTATCATTACCCTTAACGATAACAACTTTAGATCAATTATTTAATATTGTCTATGGCTATAAAGGGTTTGAACTTAAAGTAGCAACAATGTCTTATTCAAAAATAATTCTTGATGAAATTCAAATGTATTCGCCTGACTTACTTGCTTACCTAATATTGGGTTTAAAAATAATTACAAAATTTGGAGGGAAATTTTCAATTTTAACAGCAACCTTTCCAAAATTTTTATTAAAAGAGTTTAAAGATGTTGGTATAAATAATTTTATTATCTCTGAAAAACCATTTATTAATAATGATATAAGGCATAGTTTGAAAGTTATTGATGATAATATTGAGGCAAAATATATTATAGAAAAATATAATAAAAATAGAATTTTAGTTATATGTAATACAATAAATCAAGCACAAAGGATATATAATGATCTAATAGATTTAGGAGTTAATTTTGATGAAGTTAATTTACTTCATTCAAAGTTTATTAAAAAAGATAGATCAAATAAGGAGAAAGAAATATTTAATTTAGGTAATAATTATAATAAAAAGGGCATATGGATAAGTACTCAAATTGTTGAAGCTTCATTAGATATAGATTTTGATATATTGTTTACTGAATTATCAGATATAAATGGATTATTTCAAAGAATGGGAAGAGTATATAGAAGAAGAATTTGGGATAAAGATGGATATAATGTTTATGTGTTTACTGATAATTGTTCTGGAGTAGGTAAGGTTATTTATAAAGATATTTTTGAATTATCAAAAAAATCATTATTAAATATAAATGGCCCTTTATCAGAAGAGAAAAAGTTGGGGATAATAGATGAAGTATATGATTATGAAAATATAAAGAACACGGTATATTATAATAAATTGAAAGACAATATGGAATTTGTGAAAACATATAATCCTTATGAATTAGAAAAAAATGAAGTATCAAAAATATTTAGAGATATAGATTCTGTATTAGTTATTCCTAAAGATGTTTATAATGAAAATGAAGAATATATAAATGAACTACTGAAAAAATATAATGAAAAAAATATTTCTAGAAAGGAGAAATATAAGATTAAAGATGAAATTTTAAATTATACTGCTTCTATACGATGCAATGAATTAAATAATATAAAAGAGATAAAAATTAATAAATATGAAAAGTTGGTTATTCATAATTGCGAGTATTCAAAAGAATTAGGAATAACATATAGTAAAGAGGAAAATAAAGAGTTTAATAACTTTTTCTAGGAGTAGAAATGATTTCAGGAGTAGAATTTTATTATTATTTTATTTGTAAAAGGAAATTGTGGTTTTATACCCATGGAATTTCATTGGAGAATGAAAATGAAGATGTAAAAATAGGAAAATATATAGAAGAGAATTATTATAAAAATTCTCAAAAAAATATTATGATAAATGATGAAATCAATATAGACCTTATTAGAGATAAAAAAGTTATACATGAGATAAAAAAATCACGTTCATTTGAAGAAGCTAGTATTTGGCAATTGAAATATTATATATATTATTTAAATATGTATGGTGTTGATGTGAAAGAGGGAATTATAGATTATCCAAATTTAAGAAAAAGAATAAAAGTTGTGTATGAAGAGAAAGATAAAAAATTTATAGAAAAAATTATTAATGAAATAAATATAATAAAAAATTCTAAAAAGATACCAGAAAAAAATTTAAAAACTAGTATTTGTAAAAAATGTGCATTTTGTGAGTTTTGCTATATATAAATTATGAAGAAAACTATATATATATTTTCAAGCGGGACATTACAAAGAAAGGATAATAGTTTAATACTAATAAATAAAAATGGGAAGTCTTATATTCCTATAGAAGTTGTTGATGATATATATGTTTTTGGTGAGATTACATTAAATAGTAAGCTGTTAAATTTTTTATCTCAAAAAAATATATTAGTTCATTTTTATAATTATTATGGTTATTATTCAGGAACTTATATTCCTAAAGAAAATAAAATTTCTGGAAATATTTTAGTTAAGCAAGTAGAACATTATTTAAACCATGAGAAAAGATTATACATAGCAAAAAAAATCATAGAAGCAGCTTCATTTAATATATTTAGAAATTTAAGATACTATAATTCTAGAAAAGAAAATATTGAAACTTATATTAATGAAATAAATTATTTAAGAAATAAAATAAGCGAACAAAAGGATATTTCTCAATTGATGGGAATAGAAGGAAATATTAGAGAAGTTTATTATTCTTCATGGGATAATATAGTTGATTTTTCTTTTGAAAAAAGAACCAAAAGGCCGCCAGAAAATATTGTTAATACACTAATATCTTTTATTAATTCGATAATATATACAACAACAATATCTGAAATTTATAAAACATATTTAAACCCTTCCATAAGTTATTTGCATGAGCCAGGAGAGAGAAGATTTTCATTAAGTTTAGATATATCAGAAATATTTAAACCGTTAATAGGAGATAGATTGATATTTTTATTATTAAATAAAAAAATTATTACTGAAAAAGATTTCGAAAAAGATTTAAATGGATTATATCTAAAAGATAAAGCAAGAAAAAAAATACTTGAAATGTATGACGAAAGATTAAAAAAAACTATAATGCACAAAACCTTGCATAAAAAAGTATCGTATAGATATCTAATAAGATTAGAATGTTATAAGTTAATAAAGCATTTATTAGAAGAAAAAAGTTATGAAGGGTTTACTTTATGGTGGTGAGAAAATATGTATATATTATTAGTTTATGATATCAAATTTGATGAAGATGGTGTTGGAGAAAAAATTTTACCAAAGGTATTTAAAATTTGCAAAAAGTATTTATATCATATACAAAATTCTGTTTTTGAGGGAGAATTAACGAAATCAGAAATATATAAATTAAGATACGAATTAGAAAATATTATTAGAAAAGATTTAGATTCGATAATAGTTTTTGAAAGTCGTAATGAAAGATGGTTAAACAAGGAATTTTGGGGAGTTGAAGAAGATAAAACTTCAAATTTTTTATGATTGTCGATGTATAGTTTTAAAAAGAATATATATGTTCGACAAAGTTTTAATATACCATGAATAAAATAGTATATGATATTGATATATTTAAAAGGAATTTTTTCAAGTAACTAAATATATATAGACGATTGATGAATTTGAAAAGTACTAATAATAAATATTATAAATATAATGAGTTTTTAATCATCCATATTGGAATGTAAATTTAGATGCTTTAACAGGTATTATTGAAGATGTACAAGTTTTTAATCATCCATATTGGAATGTAAATGAAATAAAATATATTAGAATTAAAACTGGTGGTAACGTTTTTAATCATCCATATTGGAATGTAAATATTCAAAAAATTGTTGAAGAAGACGGCTATAATAGGTTTTTAATCATCCATATTGGAATGTAAATCCTGTTAAGGCACTAAAAGTTATTTGTTTTGTTGCAGGTTTTTAATCATCCATATTGGAATGTAAATGAAAAAGCTCAAGCTTTACTTGAAAAAGCTAACGCTGTTTTTAATCATCCATATTGGAATGTAAATCAAATTTTTGAAAATGAACCGAACACAAAAACTTATAGTTTTTAATCATCCATATTGGAATGTAAATAATGGATTAGTTTATACTTTGGATAATAATAAAAGAGTTTTTAATCATCCATATTGGAATGTAAATTAATGAGTTAAGAATGGCGATAAAATATGGTGTAAAGTTTTTAATCATCCATATTGGAATGTAAATAATCCAATACCAGCTAATAACATTGGATTTTGCATAGTTTTTAATCATCCATATTGGAATGTAAATTTCATAAAAGAAGACGAAAAGAAAAAAGAATTTATAGTTTTTAATCATCCATATTGGAATGTAAATAAGATTATACAACATATCAGAAAAAGAATTTACTGCGTTTTTAATCATCCATATTGGAATGTAAATATGTATATTAAGTGTCTCGAATCTTCTAATAATGAAGTTTTTAATCATCCATATTGGAATGTAAATTTAAAAGGTGATAAAAGAAAAAAAGTTAATACTTATGTTTTTAATCATCCATATTGGAATGTAAATAATAATGTTCCATTTGTAATGGTTAAACCTGTTATAGTTTTTAATCATCCATATTGGAATGTAAATCTTTTAGATATGCTTAAATTTGATGAAGCATTAGGGTTTTTAATCATCCATATTGGAATGTAAATTTTAAATTAGCTGGAATTCTTTTAATAAAAAATCCAGTTTTTAATCATCCATATTGGAATGTAAATGAAAAGAATAAACTGTCTTTTATATCATATTGATTTGTTTTTAATCATCCATATTGGAATGTAAATTATAAAAAAGATGGAAAACTTATATTCCCTGTTGGGTTTTTAATCATCCATATTGGAATGTAAATTTTAAAATGCTTATTAATGATGAGATTGATAAAAGAGTTTTTAATCATCCATATTGGAATGTAAATGATGACTCTTCAATAACAAAATTATTAGGAGCAGTTGTTTTTAATCATCCATATTGGAATGTAAATTTTATAAAAGAAGATGAGAAAAAACAAGAATTTATAAGTTTTTAATCATCCATATTGGAATGTAAATAATGATTTATATCGTAAAATTAAAATATTGGCTATGTTTTTAATCATCCATATTGGAATGTAAATAGTAATTGATAAGATGATTGAGAAGAAAATGAAAAGTTTTTAATCATCCATATTGGAATGTAAATTTGTATTGGAATTAAAGCCATAAGAGTCATACCTCCGTTTTTAATCATCCATATTGGAATGTAAATGAATTTTTAAAATATAATCGTAATGGTAATATACAGAGTTTTTAATCATCCATATTGGAATGTAAATAAATTTCGCATATATTCTCTTGCTATTATTCTTTTTGTTTTTAATCATCCATATTGGAATGTAAATTTAGAATTATCACATTCACATGATAGCGTAGTTTATGTTTTTAATCATCCATATTGGAATGTAAATAACAGCCGTTAAAACTGCTGTGGAAAGTTTAGACACGTTTTTAATCATCCATATTGGAATGTAAATCTTTACTAATGAATCTTCAACGAGTTTTTTGTAAATGTTTTTAATCATCCATATTGGAATGTAAATTACATTCGTTCAAAATTTTCAATTCTCAAATTGTTCGTTTTTAATCATCCATATTGGAATGTAAATGATAATATTATTTCAAGATATGCAAAAGATGTAGGGTTTTTAATCATCCATATTGGAATGTAAATAGCGTAACATGGGTTGGTGAAGGTGCAGCTATTTCCGTTTTTAATCATCCATATTGGAATGTAAATATTATAATTAGTTTCTTATATCCAAATCAAAAAAGGGTTTTTAATCATCCATATTGGAATGTAAATTCGTTTGTAGTTTCGTAAAATTCTTCAAGATTAATAGTTTTTAATCATCCATATTGGAATGTAAATCCAGTAAAAAAAGCAAAACTAATAAAATTTGAAAATGTTTTTAATCATCCATATTGGAATGTAAATTTAAATTCTTTTGATAAACTTGAGGAAAATACTGAAGTTTTTAATCATCCATATTGGAATGTAAATAAAGCACAGAAGAAGCGGCAGAATAATGCCGCTTTCGTTTTTAATCATCCATATTGGAATGTAAATCGTATAACTGGATTATTAAATGCTGGGGATATTGAAGTTTTTAATCATCCATATTGGAATGTAAATATACCACCGAGTGCATTAAAAACCAAATACGGAATAGTTTTTAATCATCCATATTGGAATGTAAATGATATTTCATCTTCATTTTGAGAAGGAGGATTCATAGTTTTTAATCATCCATATTGGAATGTAAATACTCATAAGAAAATACCAAAATACACCACCTCTTTGTTTTTAATCATCCATATTGGAATGTAAATTACCTAATGCAAGATAAAATGCTAATCCTGAAGCGGGTTTTTAATCATCCATATTGGAATGTAAATTTGGTATAGCAACATCGTTATTATCTAATTATTTAAGTTTTTAATCATCCATATTGGAATGTAAATTTTCTAAAGCGCTTGCGGTTCTTGTAATAATTTCGTGTTTTTAATCATCCATATTGGAATGTAAATAAAAAAGTTTTGTTTTTTTATGGTTGGCCATCTTCAAGTTTTTAATCATCCATATTGGAATGTAAATACAGGAGTAATAGCTTATTGGACTGAATCATTATCAGTTTTTAATCATCCATATTGGAATGTAAATGGCTTAGAAAAGAAATTGATAGAAATTAGTTCTCACGTTTTTAATCATCCATATTGGAATGTAAATAATTTAAAATAAAGCGATTTAAGAGGTTTAATTTTGTTTTTAATCATCCATATTGGAATGTAAATCATCATATTTTGGATATTGTTCTGCAACAATTTCTTGTTTTTAATCATCCATATTGGAATGTAAATTCAATCAATTGTATCGGTTATATTTGTGTTGCTTAAAGTTTTTAATCATCCATATTGGAATGTAAATTTTTTCTTCAAAGAATTAATTTTATACACTGATGAAGTTTTTAATCATCCATATTGGAATGTAAATATACCTACAAAAAAACTAATTAATTCATTCATCATGTTTTTAATCATCCATATTGGAATGTAAATGAAGTAGGTGGAATGTTAGACCAAAAAGCTAAATATGTTTTTAATCATCCATATTGGAATGTAAATATTCATCTGCATCACCTCTGAAGTATCTTGTATAAGTTTTTAATCATCCATATTGGAATGTAAATATTAATTATGAAAAATACAGAAATGAAGCTTTAAAACGTTTTTAATCATCCATATTGGAATGTAAATGTTATTTTAACTAATCACGCCACGGATGAAATAATAGTTTTTAATCATCCATATTGGAATGTAAATTTCAGTTGTTTTTTCTGGCGCGGTTTCATTTTTTTCGTTTTTAATCATCCATATTGGAATGTAAATCTCCTTCTATCATTTCAACATCTGTATTTATATTGAGTTTTTAATCATCCATATTGGAATGTAAATAAATATGTTATGATAGATGGGAAAGCTTATACTGAGGTTTTTAATCATCCATATTGGAATGTAAATGTTTTCGGGTCTTGCATTAAAACATATGTTTCCATTGTTTTTAATCATCCATATTGGAATGTAAATAAAATCCTTTATTTTCTAATTCTTTTAACAAACGTCGTTTTTAATCATCCATATTGGAATGTAAATATCTGTTCTTTTCACATAACATTTTGCACCAACTAAGTTTTTAATCATCCATATTGGAATGTAAATATGCTTTTTTTAATTGTTGCCATTAATCCAACTCCGGTTTTTAATCATCCATATTGGAATGTAAATGAGAAATATGGATTTGCAAATATACATGATTTTACAGTTTTTAATCATCCATATTGGAATGTAAATAATTACAGCAATTGTATAGTTGCGGGATTTCTGAAGTTTTTAATCATCCATATTGGAATGTAAATGTTTAGCAGGAGCTTTCGGCAGTTTATTTGTAGCAAGTTTTTAATCATCCATATTGGAATGTAAATTCATAACTTTCAAAATCTTCAACGTTTAATGTTTCGGTTTTTAATCATCCATATTGGAATGTAAATCAAATCGTTGCAGTTGGCACTATAGATTTTACGGGGTTTTTAATCATCCATATTGGAATGTAAATAGACTAAGGCTTTAATTGCATTTGTTATGGGTCAAGGTTTTTAATCATCCATATTGGAATGTAAATAGCAAACCGTTACCTTGTTTTGAGGGATATGACATTGTTTTTAATCATCCATATTGGAATGTAAATTAATGTTACTTCTGAGTTTGTGGCGGTTCTTCCTGTGTTTTTAATCATCCATATTGGAATGTAAATTTTTTAATCGTGCTTGAAATATTAGCAAAAATTTTAGTTTTTAATCATCCATATTGGAATGTAAATATTATAAACGGGATAACTTTCTATTAAAAAGTAGTCGTTTTTAATCATCCATATTGGAATGTAAATGAATTTAATTTCCGTTTCGGTTGTTTCTGGTTCATGTTTTTAATCATCCATATTGGAATGTAAATGCAAGCAAACCAGCAAGCAAACCAACCAAAAATAAAGTTTTTAATCATCCATATTGGAATGTAAATAATTCTTTTTTTACCTCTTCAAATTTTTTAATCGGTGTTTTTAATCATCCATATTGGAATGTAAATAAATCAATACCATAAAATTTAGCGTCATAATTTTCTGGTTTTTAATCATCCATATTGGAATGTAAATATTCCTGAAAATGCTTTAATCTTTGCAGACCCACCATGTTTTTAATCATCCATATTGGAATGTAAATACAGGACTTTTATTTTATTTAGCATTAGGAAAAGCAGTTTTTAATCATCCATATTGGAATGTAAATCCTGTCCCTATCATTCTATCTCCATGTTCAGTATAGTTTTTAATCATCCATATTGGAATGTAAATAAAATATTTGCTAATTCATTTAATAATTCAAGATTGGTTTTTAATCATCCATATTGGAATGTAAATGTTGTTGTATAACTCACATCTTTTATCACATTTCCAGTTTTTAATCATCCATATTGGAATGTAAATAAAAACACCGAAAGAGGCGAAAAAGGATTTGGAAGCGTTTTTAATCATCCATATTGGAATGTAAATCTCATTCTCATTCATTACCAAGCGATACAGGAACAGGGTTTTTAATCATCCATATTGGAATGTAAATAGTGCATTGCAAAATAAATATAACATATCAAAAATGGTTTTTAATCATCCATATTGGAATGTAAATTTAAGTGAAAATCCAGAAAAAAGAATGAATTCTTTAGTTTTTAATCATCCATATTGGAATGTAAATTCGTATTTCATAGCAAGATAAGACAATGCTTCTTGGTTTTTAATCATCCATATTGGAATGTAAATAACACAAATTATACATTAGCAGTAAAATATAAACAAGGTTTTTAATCATCCATATTGGAATGTAAATTACGGATAACCATTGAATGTTATATTTTCAGAAGAAGTTTTTAATCATCCATATTGGAATGTAAATCAATAACGGGTGTTGCTAACTGGTAAATAAATTCGTGTTTTTAATCATCCATATTGGAATGTAAATTTTGGTGAATTACCAGATTTAGAAGATGAAAAATTTGTTTTTAATCATCCATATTGGAATGTAAATATTGTTTAATTTTAGTCTTTGGGCTTTATGAGCTACGTTTTTAATCATCCATATTGGAATGTAAATATCCGAATTAACGCTTGTAACTACTTTACAAGATAGTTTTTAATCATCCATATTGGAATGTAAATTCTCATGTTATCACCCATTCATATATTTTGGTCTTCGTTTTTAATCATCCATATTGGAATGTAAATGTAGCAGTTGCGGAACAAACAGGTTCAACAATCGAGTTTTTAATCATCCATATTGGAATGTAAATGATTTAGAAGATGAAAAATTTGATGATATGCCAGAGTTTTTAATCATCCATATTGGAATGTAAATGCAGGTGGTATCCCTGATTATAAAGACGAAAACGGCGTTTTTAATCATCCATATTGGAATGTAAATGATAACTCTATTTTTTCTTTGAATTCATTTAATTTTGTTTTTAATCATCCATATTGGAATGTAAATTTTTTCTTTTTCTGTCTTTAATAATCTTCCAGCTAAGTTTTTAATCATCCATATTGGAATGTAAATGATTTAAATCTTGATTTATTTGATGTAATTACCGTAGTTTTTAATCATCCATATTGGAATGTAAATACGTTATTCAACCACTCTTGAACTTTATTAACTGTAGTTTTTAATCATCCATATTGGAATGTAAATTATTATTTTTATATAAGGAGCGTGATATAAGATGAAGTTTTTAATCATCCATATTGGAATGTAAATGCTATTGGTGGAGCTTTAAGCGGAATTTTATCCAGGTTTTTAATCATCCATATTGGAATGTAAATGACAAATTAAAGAAATATAACTCACTGTAAATTGGGGTTTTTAATCATCCATATTGGAATGTAAATTAAATAATTCATCTTTAAATTTTTTTATTACATCAAGTTTTTAATCATCCATATTGGAATGTAAATTTGTTGTCATATACATTCCATGTCCTCGACCTCGTTGTTTTTAATCATCCATATTGGAATGTAAATGAAGCATTTAATTTTGCATTAAAATCTAAATTATATGTTTTTAATCATCCATATTGGAATGTAAATGCCGTTGGATTTACAACAGATTTGACTATTGGCGATGTTTTTAATCATCCATATTGGAATGTAAATCTTTCTTTTGCAAAAAAAGAATACCAAAATACAAGGTTTTTAATCATCCATATTGGAATGTAAATGTTTTGGATAGGGGAACATTTTCACACGTAGAAGAAGTTTTTAATCATCCATATTGGAATGTAAATGCTTTGTCATAGTTTTCAGATAATCCTCCCATAGAAGTTTTTAATCATCCATATTGGAATGTAAATTGTTTTGCATTTCTTGAAAGTAAGCTTCTCCATTTTGTTTTTAATCATCCATATTGGAATGTAAATATTGAACTATAAAACCATTCCGACGCTTTCTTTGGTGTTTTTAATCATCCATATTGGAATGTAAATGAATGGTTAGGTGAGGATTTTATTTTAGAGGCTGAACGTTTTTAATTATCCATATTGGAATGTAAATTTTCGTATATTAAAGATAGCATATCTTCAAAAGTCTTGTTTTTAATCATCCATATTGGAATGTAAATAACGAACAAGCTGATATAAAAATTCTTGAATTCCAAGGTTTTTAATCATCCATATTGGAATGTAAATCAAATAAAGGGATAGCTGATTTGCTACCCCTTGGAAGTTTTTAATCATCCATATTGGAATGTAAATACTTTAACTAAATCAATTGCAACATCAACGGTAGCAGTTTTTAATCATCCATATTGGAATGTAAATTTGTATTACAGTTATACCTTTAAGTTCTTTCTTTTTGTTTTTAATCATCCATATTGGAATGTAAATATTACAATTGTAAATGAAAAGTATGTCAAAAATGATGTTTTTAATCATCCATATTGGAATGTAAATTATTATTTTTATATAAGGAGCGTGATATAAGATGAAGTTTTTAATCATCCATATTGGAATGTAAATTGCAAAAATCACACCAATTTCAAATTCCGAAGATTTGTTTTTAATCATCCATATTGGAATGTAAATTGTAGAAGGGTCACCGCCCTCTGTTGTTGAAACTGTGTTTTTAATCATCCATATTGGAATGTAAATATCGAACCAAATAAAAATGTCATAATATTGTAATCCGAGTTTTTAATCATCCATATTGGAATGTAAATGAAAAAATAAACTCGCTACCAGTTAAAAGATTCTGTGTTTTTAATCATCCATATTGGAATGTAAATTCAACAGTTACATTAAATTTTGCTGCGTTGATTTTAGTTTTTAATAGGCCATATTTGAATATGAAGTTGATTGTTGAAGAGATTAATATATAACTCTAAGGAATAGAACCACGATTTAAGTGAACTTTTTTAATGTTTCGAATCATTATACTGCTCAGTATAATATTGGACAGTATAATTTTTTTGTAAAATATGAAGAAATATGTAGTAAAATAGAATTAATGTTAAAATGTATGGGGGAATTAATATGAAAAAAATATTGACTGTAGGAGAAATTTTAATTGATTTTATATGTCTTGATAAGAATAAAGGTATTACAGAAGGAAATACTTTCGAGAAAAAATTTGGAGGTGCTCCGGCTAATGTTGCTGCAGTAATTTCGTTATTAGGTGGTGAAAGTGCTTTTGTTGGGAAGGTCGGTAATGATCCTTTTGGGAAATATTTGGTCGATAAATTAGAAAAATATAATGTGGATACCTCTTTAATAAGTTATGATGATGAATTAAATACTACGCTGGCTTTTGTTTCTTTAATGGAAGATGGTGAAAGGGATTTTGTATTTTTTAGAGGAGCAGATAAAAATTTAAAAACTGAAGATGTTGATTTTGATAGATTAAATGATTTTGACATTTTTCATTTTGGTTCTGCAACAGCTTTTTTAGGTGGAGAATTGCAGACAACGTATTTTAAAATTTTTGAATTTGCAAAAGAAAATAAAAAATTTATATCTTTTGATATGAACTATAGAGAAGATTTATGGAAAGAAACAGGAAAGCTAATTGAATTGAGTAAGCAAATGATTAGATATGCAGATTTTGTAAAATTCAGTGAGGAAGAATTGTTTTTAATTTCTGGGAATAATGATATTTATGAATCGATAAAATATATTCATGATATTGGTGCTAAAATAATAGCTGTAACCCTTGGAAAAGAAGGTTCATTGCTAAGTGATGGTGAAAGTATAAAGAAAATAGATAGTGTTAAAGTTAAGTCCATAGATTCTACAGGAGCAGGAGATGCTTTTGTTGGTTCGTTTTTATATAAACTTTCTCAAGGAGAAAAAGATTATTTTAAAATAGGGAAATTTGCTAATAAAATAGGTGCATTAGTATGTACTAAGAATGGTGCATTAACAGCATTATCTGAAATAGATAAATTTTTGGGATAGGGGGAATAAATGTGTATCATAATGTTAATCATGAAATATTGAGAATTAACAAAATGATAGAAGATATTTATCCATATCAATATATAGATATTATTCCTATTAGTAATTGGGAATTTGAACAAAATGGTGAATTAAAAAATATTGATATTGGATTTGAATGGAAAAGAGAAAACTTTCCTGTTAAATTTAGAAAGAAATTTAACATTCCTAAAGATTATTATGGCGAGTTTTGGTTTGGTGGTGAAACATTAATAAAAATAGATGGAAAAGCATATGGAGAAATCAACGAGTATCATAGGGAAATTGATTTGACAATAATTGCTGATGGTGAAGAACATATATTTGAAGCAGAAACAGTTCCGTATAATCTTTTTGGTTCTCCGACAGGAAAAACAATTTTTGAAAAAGCAAATTTTATAAAAATTAATTTTGATGTGAGAAAATTAATAAGATATTTTATGGGGATAAGTCAAATAATAGAAAATGCAGATAATTTTGCTTTGATTAATGAATTATCTAGTTTAATCGATAATACTTATAATTTAATCGATATTCCTAGAAAAACTTCTGATTATCTTTCTACAATTGAAAGATCTCCTCAACTATATAAACGACTTTCCAGTATATGGTCGAAACCTCAATTTGAAAAATTCACAGGTAAAATATTAGAAGTTTCTTCTGCTCTCGAATATTTAAAGACAGAATTAGAAAAATTAAAAGAAAAATATCCAAAAATTGGGAAAGTGTATGTTACAGGACATGCACATATAGATTATGCATGGTTATGGCCAATAGAAGAAACAAAGAGAAAAATTGTAAGAACTTTTTCAAATGCTATATTATTGGCTAAAAAATATCCTTATTTTACTTTTACACAATCAAGTGCTCAAATGTATAAAAATATAGAAAACATGGAATTATTTAATGAGATAAAAAAATTAGAAGAAGAAAATAGATGGGATGCTAATGGGGGAATGTGGATAGAATCAGATACTAAATTACCTTCAATAGAATCTTTAATTAGGCAATTTTATTATGCGCAAAAATATTTTAAAGAAAAATTTGGAAGGTATTCCAATGTTTGTTGGTTACCAGATGTATTTGGGTTTTCATGGATATTGCCACAAATAGCAAAACAGGCAGGAATAGATTATTTTTTTACAACAAAATTGACATGGAATGAAAAAAATCAATTTCCTTATGATATTTGCTATTGGCGCGGAATAGATGGTAGTAAAGTGATATATCATAGTTTTAATAATCCTAAAGATGGATATAATGGACATCTTGATGCTGAATGCACTTTAAAAACATTTAGAAATTTTAGAAATAGAGATATATTTGACGGAACGCTATTGACATATGGTTATGGAGACGGTGGCGGTGGTCCATCAGAAGATCATATGATGGATTTTGAAATTACAAATAATCTTCCATATGTACCAAAATTAATTCCCACGACTGCTAGACAATTTTTTGAATTATTGGATGAGAAAATAAAAGATAAAGAGATACCTATTTGGGATAATGAATTATATTTTGAATTTCATAGAGCTACACATTTTACACAATTAAACATGAAAAAGTTTCATAAACTCCTGGAAGATGAATTATATTTTACAGAATATATTTTAGCTGCTAATAATATTGATTATGATTTTTCTGAAAGTTGGGAGAAATTATTAACAATGGAATTTCATGATATTATACCTGGATCTTCCATAAAAGAAGTATATGATGAGGCGGAAAAAATATTAAAAGAAGAAATTGAAAAATGTAGGGAAGGTGTAGATAAAAATTTGAATGATTCAGAGGAATATTCGTTAATAAACTTCAGTAATTATAGTAGTGATAAATATTTTGAATCAAAAGAAAAATTCGAATTAATAGCTCAGAAAACATATGATGGGAAATATATATATGAAATTGATTCTTTACCAAAATTTTCTAATATAATTATAAGAAAAGGTGATCCAAAGATTGTAAATACATCATTAGAGGATAATAATATATTGGAAAATGAATTCTATTTTGTTGAAGTATTTGCTGATGGAATAAAAGTATTTGATAAAAGAAAAGGTAGAAATTTATTTCAAGACAAAGGGAATTTATTAATATTATATGATGATGTGCCTTTAGCATGGGGTGCATGGGATATAGATTATAATTATAAAAAATTTGGAGAAAAACTAAAAGCAAAAGATATATCTGTGGTGGAAAATGGAGAATTAAGAAAGGTTGTTAAAGTATTATATGAATATGAAACAACAAAAGTAGAACAATACATTTCTTTATCAATAGGAATGAAAAGAATAGATATAAAAACAAAGATAGACTGGCATTTAAGAAAGAAATTACTTAAAGCTATATTTCCTATTGATATATTATCCAGATATGCGAGATTTGATATTTCGGGTGGATATATCACAAGACCTGTTCACAAAAATACTTCATATGAACAAGCAATGTTTGAAGTTTATATGCATAGATGGTTTGATTATTCAGAACCAGATTTTGGTGTGGCAATATTAAATAATGAATTATATAGTACATCAATTGATAATAATACATTTGGATTATCGCTAATACATGGGCCAATATATCCAGATATAATTGCTGATAAAGGAAAACATGAGTTTGTTTATTCAATTATGAGTCATTCAAATAATATTAAAGAGATATATGAGGAAGCTGAAAGAATAAATAAACCATTAAGAATATTGAAAAAAGATATTGTAAAAACAAATGAATTTTTAGATGTTTCTCCTTTAAAGGTAATAGCTTTTTATAAAAAAGGAAATAGAAAAATTTTAAGAGTAGTAGAAGTTGAAGGTAAAAGAGGAAAAATAGATATGAAAGTTAAGTTTAACTATACTAAATCATATTTAACAGATATTTTGGGTAATAAAATAAAAGATATAAATGGGACTGTAGAATTTCAACCGTTTAAAATATATACTATAGTTTTTGAATAATAGGAAGGATTACTCCTTCCTATTTCTATAGTTATGTTCTTTATTTAGATGTTTTTCTTTTAAAGATGAAATATCTCCATAATAGCCTAATATTATTAAAGTTATTAAAGTGTATTCATCAGAAATATTTAAAACTTTTTTTGCTGTTATAGGATCAAAACCAGCTATAGGGTGAGCAATTAAACCGAATTTTGTTGCTTGGATTAAAATGTTTGCGACAGCCATACCAGTATCAAATAAATAATATTCTCTATTATCAGATAAATTGCAATCATCATCTTTTTTAGCAAATATTGCAAGAATTGCAGGTGAATTTTTAGCCCAATAATTTCCTCCTGGCAATGTTTCTTTTAATTTTGTTAATTTATCTTTTTCTGTAACAACAATAAAATTCCAAGGTTGTTTATTAGCACATGATGGGGCGAGTTTTGCGGAATATATTAATAAATCCAACAAATTATTATCTATCTTTTTTTCTGATAAAGCTCTATATGCCTTTCTAAGATAGATGTTTTTATCAATATCGAATAAATCATATAAAAATTCTTCTATTTCTTTCAATAGTGTCTCCTTGCTATAAAATTTTCTTCTTATATTTCCTAATGGATCAATAAACATTGCAATACAATTATTATCATTATTTCCTGAATAATGTATATCTAGTTCAATTTCAAATTCTTTATTTAAATTTTTATAGAAAAATTCATTTTTTTTGTGGTTAATATTTATTTTATATTTTCTAGGAATATCGATTTTTTCAAATAAAATTAAATTATATTTTCCTAAATAATCTTTCATAAAATCCCCCCATTATACAACAATATTTTTATTTAAAGTATTGTTTTTGAAATTATAAATGTTTTCTAAAGTAGTTTCAGCGATGTTTGTTAAAGCTTCACAAGTAAAGAATCCTTGATGTCCAGTAATTAAAACATTTGGAAAAGAAGTTAATCTAACAAAAGTATCATCATCTATTATTTCGCTTGATAAATCTTCAAAGAAAATATTTTCTTCTTCTTCATATACATCTAAACCCAAATAACCAATTTTTTTTGATTTTAACCCTTCAATTACAGCTTGTGTATCAATTAAACCGCCTCTACTTGTATTAATAATCATAACTCCATTTTTCATTTTAGATATACTTTTTTTGTTTATAATGTGATATGTTTCCTTATTTAAAGGTGTATGCAATGATATTATATCAGACTTTTTTAATAATATATCTAAATTAACATATTCGCCTTGGAATTCATCATTTGGAAATTTATCATATCCTAAAATGTTCATTCCAAAACCTTTTAAAATATTAGCAACTATTCTTCCGATTTTTCCAGTTCCTATTAATCCTATAGTTTTTCCATGTAAATCAAAACCTAACAACCCATCTAAAGCGAAATTGTTTTCCTTTACTCTAAAATACGCTTTATGAATTTTTCTGTTTAAAGATAAAATTAAAGCAACGGTATGTTCTGCTACTGCATATGGAGAATATTTAGGTACATGTACTACACGTAATCCAAATTCTTTTGCAGTATCTAAATCCACATGATTAAATCCTGCAGATCTTAAAGCAATTAATTTTATACCGTTATCATTTAAAGTTTTTAAAACCTTTCTGTTTAAATTATCATTAACAAAAGCACAAACTACATCAAATTTCTTAGATAAAATAGCTGTTTTTTCATTTAATTTAGTTTCAAAATATCTAATATCAAAATTATACTTTTTGTTTGCATGATTAAAAAAATCTACATCATATTTTTTAGTACTAAAAAAAGCTATTTTCATATAAACCCTCTCCCTTATAATTAGTATAATAAGAATACATATATATTATAATTAATATTTTTTTCACTATTCTTATATTAATATTACGACTTTTTTTATCGGAATTAAAAAAATTTATTATGTGGTAAAATTAGTTGACAGTTATTTAGGGAGTGATAATATGAATAAAGTAATTATTGATGGGCATTTTGATTTGTTAGTAGATGTATATGAAAAAAGAAAAAAAGGAAGGAAAAATGTTATATTAGAGGATCATTATCCTAAATTCAAAGAAGGTGGATTTAATATTATAGTTTCTTCTCTTTTTATTGAAGAAAGATATATTCCGGAGATGGCATTAAGAAATGCATTAGATCAAATTAGTTCTTTGCATTATGAAATCGAAGAATCAAACGAAAAAATAATGCTATGTAAGAACATAAAAGATATTGAATATGCATTGAAAAATGACATTATCGGAATTATGTTATCTTTTGAAGGATTAGAACCAATTGGAAATGATATTTATCTTTTAAAAGTTTTTTATGAATTAGGTGTAAGGTTTGCGGGCTTAGTATGGAGTAGAAGGAATTATGTGGCGGATGGTTGTTATTTTTCTGAAATGGAAGAAGGAACTAAAGGTGGGTTAACAGCCTTTGGTGTTGAAGTATTAAAAGAAATAGAAAAATTGCATATGATTATAGATGTCAGTCATTTAAATGATGAAGGTTTTTGGGATGTTATTAAATTTTCTAATTCACCAATTATAGCTTCACACTCTAATGTTAGAAATGTTTTTCACTCTATGAGAAATTTGACTGATGAACAAATAAAAGCTATAGCGGAAACAGGTGGAGTTATAGGTATAAATGCTAGTGGATCTTTTGTAAGTGATGATCCTAAAGAAAATAATGCAGAAGGGTTAGTAAAACATGTTAATTATATATCTAAATTAGTAGGAGTAGAACATGTAGGAATAGGTTTTGATTTTTGTGATATGTTTAGAGACGTTCATAAAGATTCATTAAGTGGGCATCACGAGTTAAATATATTTATAGAAACTTTGGAAAAACATGGTTACAATGAAAAAGAAATAAATATGATTTTAGGAGAAAATTTCTTAAGAGTATATAAAAAAGTTTTAAAATAAAGGAGCACAAGGCTCCTTTATTTTTTAAAACTTTGAAATACTGAAATTAATTGGTGTAGGGTTTTGGAGATTATCAGAAATTGGACATCTTTGTTCTACTTGGTTTAACCATTCTTTTAATGTTTCTTCATCAACATCAGTTTCTAAATCAAATGAAACATTAATTTGAACGTAACCTGTTCTATCTTCAGATGGTTTTCCAAGAAATTTTGCTGGATTTAAATCTCCATCGATATTGATTTTCATCTTTTTAAGTTCAAACCCCATTTCTTTTGCTACTAAATGACCTACAACATTTAAGCAACCTGCAAAGGCGGCTAATAAAAATTCAACAGGATTTGCTCCTTCATCTTTTCCACCTAAAGATTCTGGTTCATCTATTACGATTTCAAAATTTCTTGCTTTAACTATTGTTTTTGTAGGACTGGCGCTTTCAGAAGTAATTTTAAAGTTCATAAATGCCATAATTTCACCTCCTGATTAAAATGGATAATTTTTATCCGTTTTTATTATACAATACCTGTATTACATCTTTGTGTGAAAAATATAACATCTTATAGTGAAAAAATGTACATATATTATTTAATAATGTTTATTTTTTAATGTTATAATATACTGTATATATATGTAAAAGGCAGGTGAGAAAATGAGAGTATTGATTACAGGGTTTGATCCTTTTGGGAAAGAAAAAATAAATCCATCCTTTGAAGCTGTGAAAAGGTTACCGGATAAAATACTGGATGTAGAAATAATTAAATTAGAAATACCTACAGTGTTTTATAAATCTATTGAAACATTAAGAAGTAAAATGTGTGAAATTCAACCTGAGATAGTTATATGCACAGGTCAGGCTGGTGGAAGATCTGCAATATCTGTTGAAAGAATAGCTATAAACATTGATGATGCGAGAATAGAAGATAATGAAGGTAATAAACCAGAAGATAAGCCAATATTTTTTGATGGTGAAAATGCATATTTTTCTAATTTGCCAATAAAGAAGATAGTTAAAGGTATAAAAGAAATAGGAATACCAGCAGAAATCTCTAATTCTGCTGGAACATTTGTTTGTAATCATTTGTTATATGGGTTGATGTATTATATACAACGGGATTTTAAAAAGGCAATAGGAGGGTTTATTCATGTTCCTTATTTACCTGAACAAGTATTAGAAAAAAATAATACGCCAAGTATGTCATTAGATAACATAGTAGAAGCATTAGAAAAAGCTATAGAAGTTTCTATAACAGAATACAGAAAGTGAAATGGGGGTGAAAATTATGGTTAATATTATATGGGGAGATAAACTTTTAGAATATGATTTTGGAGATGGTCATCCTTTAAGAAGTGTAAGATGCAAAATGGGAATAGAAGAACTATTAAAATCTAATATGAATTATAAAATAATTGAACCACGATATGCATTAGAGGAAGAAATTGCTTTATTTCATACAAAAGATTATATAGAAAGTATAAAAAATAATAAGGGTGGAAGCGCAGAAACGCCAATAAAAAATATGTATAATCCTGCACGATTATCTGTTGGCTCAACATTAGCAGCTATAGATTCTATAACAGAAGAGGAAAAAATTTCAGTTAATATTTGTGGAGGATGGCATCATGCATTTGAAAATGAAGCAAGAGGATTTTGCATTTTTAATGATGTAGTAATAGGAGCAAAATATGCTCAAAAAAAGGGATATAATAAAATTATGATAATTGATTGGGATGTGCATCATGGTGATGGAACGCAAAGAGCATTTTTAAATGATGACTCTGTTTATACTATTTCAATACATCAGGACCCTTCAACACAATATCCTTATTTAAGTGGATACACCTCTGAAAATAGAGTAACCAATCTAAATATTCCGATTATGCCAGGTGAAAATGAGCAAGAAATAATGAAAAAAGTTTTGTCAAATATTCCAAATGAAATAAGAGGTTTTAAACCAGATATGTTAATGATTCAAATGGGAGTAGATGGTTATAAATATGATCCAATGTCTTCAATAGATTTAAGTGAAAGGTTTTATGAGTCTATTTCTGTTGTTTTAGGAAGATGTGCAAAGAAGAATAGATTTCCAGTAATATTACTTGGTGGAGGTGGATTTTATTTTCCAAAAACTGCTGAATTATGGAGATTAATAGTTGAAATGTTTGAAAGCAATATGAGATAAGTGGTAAAAATTAAAAATAAAAATATTAAAAAATAAGCAACCTCCTCCAAACATTCTCCTCATGTGTGACTATTTTGAAAACGAAGTATTGGTGAAAAAATTTTAGAAGATTATGGTATAATTGATAAAAAAGAAAAAAGGACGATAATATGAGGGAGCAGAAAATAAAAAATATTATCAAGGAAAAAATACAAACTAAAACATTATTAACCGATATTGAAGCAAAACGTTTTAGAGAATATACTTTAAATCTAAAATGGTGGTCCAAAAAAAGAAAAATTGATTTTGATGTTCCGGAAAAATCAGGATTTAAAAAAGGTGATTTGGTGTCTAATAAAGAATGGTATTATTTGAAAAGATATTTTTCTGATGATGTAAAATTTAAGAACGTAGATTATTTTGACAAATTATTAAAAGATACTATTGATGAAGGTAATATTTACGGTATAATTTTAGATGATAAAACAAAAATTCATTATTTAAGAACTTTTAGTCAAAAAGAATTGTCTCAATATATAGATAATGTTGATGAATTTAATTCAAGAAATGTTGTCACTATTATAAATATAGATTATGATGATATCGTAACGATTTTTTTAGCTGATGAAAAAAGAATTAAAAGACTAAAGAGAAAATGGGTGAAATTATGGGAACCAAGACTGTGAGTAAAGAAAAATTGGACTTAATTATAAGAAGAGTAAAACATTATGCTAAACAATATGAGTTTGCAATCAAAAATTATAAAGAAGATCCAGATTACGCTGCTATCGCTATAGATAGAAAGGAAGAATTTATTAAAAATTTAAATGAATTAGAAAAATATACATTGCCAAATGAAGAAATAAAAAAAATAATACAAAATGTTATTAATGCAGATAAGTTCTTTTTGAAACACAGAAAGAACTATTATAAGTATGTAAAAAGATCAAGCATGTGGCTAGATGAAGATAAAGAAAAATTAGAAAAGATTATAAAAGAATTTATAAAAAAGTATATAAAATAAGTATATAAATAACGAAGGAGCCTTAGGGTTTCTTAACCAGCAAATAAATCCAATAATAAACCTACAAAAAAGAATCTTGAATTTGTAAGTCCAGATGATTTATCAAAATGTCCAGAATTACATAAGATATTATAAAAACAGCCCTCGATCATGAGGGCTGTTCGCAAAATAAATACTTGTATTCATATTCACTGGTAGCCCCACGGGGAATCGAACCCCGACTCTCGGACTGAGAATCCGATGGACTAGCCGTTATCCTATGGGGCCAAAAGCATATATATTATATCATAAAAAATACATTTTGTAAATATCACAATGAACCATTATCTTTAAAAATTGCTAAAAAAGTTAATAATAATATTTTTAAGTCAAGTAAAAAACTTTTGTTTTTTACATAATATAGGTCATATTCTGTTTTTGTTTTATAGTCTTCTAATGATGTTGTATATTTAAATTTTACCTGAGCCCAACCGGTTATACCAGGATTTACATATAGTCTGTAATTATAAAACTCTATATTTTCTTCGCACATTTCATGAAAGGAAATCATTTCTGGTCTTGGTCCAATAAAATTCATGTTACCAATTAACACATTTATAAATTGTGGAATTTCATCTAATCTTGTTTTTCTTAAAAATTTTCCAAAAGAATGAATATTATCATTGTGAATTGTTCTGAACTTAAACATTAAAAATTTCTTTTTGTTTTTTCCGACTCTAATTTGTTTAAATATAATAGGTTTTCCTATAATTAAGTAATTTAGTATTGATATTATTAAAAATAGGGGAGAGGTCAAAATTAACGAAATTAGTGCTAAAAATACATCAAAAAAACGATTTTCGTCTTTTTTCAAAAAGAATTCAGAATAATAATACTCAAATTTTTTGAAAACGTTTAAGGGAATTCTTTGAAGGTACTTTTCAACTAATTCTGGTAAAATTTCTATGATTATTCCATTCTTTTTTAAATTTTCTAATTCTTTGGATATATAATGTTCTAGATCAGGATCGGCAATTAAGACTCTATCATGATATTTTATTTTTTCTAAAAAAACATCAGGACTTGGATTTAAAAAGTCCCCAAATCTAATATAACCCTTTGCTTTCTTTTCGATTTCATTTGTAATATCTTCAAAATCTTCTTTTCTTCCGATAACCAAATATTTTATCATTTTTTCACCCTGTAAAAATTTATGAAAAAGTTATTCTCAATTTATAATTTGATGATCAATTGTTATTATCCTAAATTTATCAGCCATTTTAATGCTATGTCATTTGTTTCTTCTATTAAAGTATTTATAGGATTAAATTTTTCAAATTTGTTTATGAGATTAGTTTCGTATTTTAATATAGTAAAAAATTCGTTTTTCTTTATATGATGTTTTTCATATTCATCTATTAATTCATCAATATCATCTATTTCAAAACTTCCATCCTTTTTTATAATAATATCTAATTCTAAATCTTCGAATTCGATTATATTACCATTTGTTAAATATTTGCCAAAATCAATATAAATCAGATAATCTTTTATGATGGAATTATCATGTGTAAGAAATGAGGTAAGCATAATCATTTTATCTGGAAGGAGTAATCTTTTGATTTTTTTTATAGAATTATGTTTATCTAAAATCATCCAATTTCTTTCTATACCGAAAGAATTGTTGAATTTATATATATTCTCAATGTCAACCTTAACTTCTCTTGTTGGGGAATTTAAAAATTCTTTTTTTATTTTCATATCAAATCTGTAGTGTTTCATTTTTCTTCTCCTTTTCATTATATTAAAAATATTATAACATATATCTAATATTTGGTCAAATTAGTTTTGATTTTTATATTTTTATTTTTAAAGAAAATGATGTAAAATATAAATAGAAAGAAAAAATGGAGGTGCCATATGATTCATTCATTATCCATTAAGAATTTTGGATTATTTAAAGAAGTTAATATAGATTTTTCAGAGGGAATAAATGTAATTACAGGTGAATCTGGTGCCGGTAAATCCATGCTTATTAAAGCATTAATTTCATTATTGAATGGAAATATACCCAAAAATTTAAGAAATAAAAATGGAGCTATTTCTGCTTATATTACTGTTAACGATGAAATAAAAAAAGAGTTGAGTGAAGTTGTTGATAGCAATGAAATTGTTTTAAATGTCAATTTTAATGAGAAAAGAGCTGTTTTTAGAGCTAATGGAACTATAATACCACGATCATTTTTAGAAAAAATAGGTTCATATATAATGGAAGTGCATACTCAGGATTCGCAAGTTTTATTGAGAAATCCAAAATACCATAATCAAATAGCTTATAAAATTTTTAAAGATAATTTTGAAAAGTTAATGTTTGAATACGAAAGAAAATATAATGAATATATGGATTTAAAAGAGAAATTAAGTAACATCCCATCAGATGCTTCTGAAATATACAGGAAACTTGATATTTTAAATTTTCAAATTGATGAAATAGAAAATGTAAATCCTCAGGAAAATGAAGATGAAGAATTAAAAAAAGAATATAAAAAATTAAGTCATATTGAGGAAATAAAAACAAAATTAGAAAAATCTATGGCTATTTTAAAAGATAATGAAGAAAATATAGATATTTTAATTGGAGAGATTGTTGAAGATTTATCATATATTGCTGATTATGGATTTAATGATGAATTGGATATGGCATCATCTATACAGGATATGCTAAATGACTTATATGGCAGCTTGGAATCAAAATTATATGATCTTGATTTGGATCCTCAAAGATTAGAAGAAGTATCCAATAGACTAAACGATATAATGAATTTAAAGAGAAAGTATGGGCCATCTCTTGAAGATGTTTTTGAGAATTTGGAAAAATTTAGAAAAGAATTATCCGAATTAAATGATTTAGAAAAAATAATGAATGAAATAACCCCTTTAATAGATAAAAAGAAAAAAGAATTATTTGATTTAGGAGAAAAGATAAAGAAAAAGGGTGAAAAAATATTATATGAATTAGAAAAAAGAATAAAGGAAGAATTAATATCTTTAAATATGGAACATGCAGAAATTAAATTTGAATTTAAAAAACTTAATGAACCAGGTAAATATGGCACTTATAATATAAGAATTCTGGCAAAAACTACGCCGCAATCTCCTTATTTGCCTTTAGAAAAAGTTGCATCAGGTGGTGAATTATCCAGAATTATTTTATCAATAGAAAAAACTTTAGGTGAGATCCATATGGTTGAAACCATGTTATTTGATGAAATAGATTCTGGTGTGGGTCAGAGAATTGCTGATGTTATAGGGAAGAAACTTAAAGAATTTTCAGAATTAAAACAATTAATTGTAATTACACATATGCCTCAGGTTGCAAATTTTGCAGATAAGCATTTTAAAATATTTAAAACTGAAGAAAATAGTGAAGTATATTCCCAAATAAAGGAACTAAACGAGGAAGAAAGATCAAAAGAGATAAGAGAAATGTATGGGGAAATAGTATTTAAAGAGGTGGAATAAAAATGAAAAGAGAAGACGTTATTCAAAGGATTATTGAAGAAAAAGGAGTTAAAGCTATACCAATTTTGATAGAAATGATGGAAGATAGTGATGCCGATACATATTCTTTAATTACGGATATAATAGATGTTATGGGGACAGAAGCAAAAGCTTATTTATTTGAGGAATTTTTAAAAAGATTTGAAAAGAAATCTTTTGATGATGTAGTAATGCTTTACTTAATCGATGTTTTATCTGAGATGGAATGCCAGGAAATAAAACCATATCTTGAAAGAATGATGAATTTATATTCTGATGAAAGAGCTTTTCCAATAATTTTAGAAGCATTATTAAGAATCACTAAAGATGAAAAATACATAGATATTTTAGCTACCTTTTTAGATGATACAGGAGATATTCAGGAATTAGCTATAATGGCATTGGCAGAATTACCAACGAAAAAAGGAATAAATTATTTATTGAATAAGTATTTAGATAATATTTCTAAATCAGAAAAAGCATTAATTTTGGATTCTATTCAAAAAATGACATTTAAAAATAATGATTTGTTAGAAGAAGTAAAAAAACACCCAGCCGGTGAAGAAATATTTGAAATGTTGGAGTGGATGTTAAAGTGAATGATGTAGCCAAAGAGTTATATTTATTAGGTTGTAATATTTTAAAAAATGAATCTTTGAAGTTGCACACGACATTTAAAATAGGTGGGAAGGTTCCTCTTTTTGTTATACCAAAAACAAAAAATATCTTTGTAAAAACACTAAATTATTTGATTGAAAAAAGAATAAATTTTAAAATAATTGGCGAAGGCGCCAATTTAATTATTAATGATAATGATTTAAATTTTATTGTAGTTAGTACAGAATATTTAACGAATATAACTTTGGGAAATGAATATATTTTTGCAGAAAGTGGCGTACCGATTTCAAGGTTATCATATTTTGCAATGGAAAATGGATTATCTGGTTTAGAATTTGCAGCAGGCATTCCAGGAAGCTTGGGTGGCGCATTATTTATGAATGCAGGTGCTTATAATGGACAAATAAGTGATGTTATAGAAGAAGTAGAAGCTTATGATTTGAAAGAGAAAAAGATAATATTGTTGAATAAAAAAGAAATAGGTTTTGATTATAGAAAAAGTATTTTTCAAAAAAGAAGATATATTTCTCTAAGGGCTAAATTAAAGCTCTTTAAAGATAAAAAAGAAAATATAGAGAAAAAGATGAAAGAATTATCTTTGAAAAGATGGGAAAAACAGCCATTGGAATATCCAAGTGCAGGAAGCATTTTTAAAAGACCAAAACCGGATTTTTATGTTGGAACAACTATAGAAAAATTAGGGTTAAAAGGTTTTTCGATAGGAGATGCGGAAATATCAAATAAGCATGCAGGTTTTATTATTAATAAAGGGAATGCGACATTTTCGGATGTGATGAATATAATAGAACATGTAAAAAAAACAGTGAAAGAAAAATATGGAGAAGATTTAGAAGTAGAACCAGAAATATGGTAAAAAAATAAGAAGATGCATTATGCATCTTCTTATTTTAGAGATTCGAGTTCTTTTTTTGCATCTTCTTTTGCTTCTTTCCCTTGCTCTATCCAATCTTGGTGTAAGGGCATATTTATGACTTTTTCAAACATTTCTTTTGCTTTATCATATTTTTTCCATATTTTATATAAAACTCCCAATTCATAATAAGCATTTACGTAACTTGGTTCAATTTCAGCAGCTTTTAGCAAATACTGTTCAGACTTTTTGTAGTTATACAGAGGCCATGGAACATCTCTATATCTCATACCCAGTGCAATATAAGCAGTATATAGATTTGGATCTAGTTTTATAGCTTTTTTAATATGTTCATCAAAATCACCTAGCATAAATAAACTGGAAACAATACCTTTATATTGTGCAAGTCTTCCAATGGCTGCGCCTAAAGCGTAATGTGCATATCCGTTTTTTTCATCTAATTTAACAGCTTTCTTTCCAATATCTACTGCTTTATTATATATATTTTCTTTCTGGTTTTCCGAAACGCCCCAATTAGCATATTCAGTAAGAGCATTACAGTATAAAGCAAGTAAAGATGCATCATCGGTATATTTTTCAAGTTCTGATAATAAATTTTTCATTTCAGAAATTTTGTGATAGCTATTAATAACTTTAAATTTGGTATAAAGTTCTGTAAAAGATTGAGAATAGACTATTGAAAAAATGAATATAAATAGTAAAATAGAGATGAATATTTTTTTCATATTTTCCCCTCCAGAATAAGATTTAATTAATACAATTATATCACAAAAATTAAAATATTGTATCAAGACTTGATTTTTGAATGAAAATGGTATAAAATTAAAATAGAATTATAATCAATTTAGAATTGAAAGGATGTGATTATATGAGTGACTTGGAAAAAATAGAATATATTAGCGAAATATTGAAAGAACAAAATATTTCTCCATCTTTGCAAAGAATTCAAATCTATAAGTATTTAATGGATAATCAAAATCATCCCAATGTTGATATGATTTATAAAGAATTAGTAAAAAGAATACCAACATTATCAAAAACTACAGTTTATAACACTTTAAAATTATTTCAATCTAAAGGATTAATTTCTGTCATAACAATTGAAGAAAATGAGGCAAGATTTGATATTAATACACATCTTCACGGACATTTTAAATGTATTAATTGTGGAAAGATTTTTGATTTTGAAATTAAAGAAATAAAAATTGATTCAAATCTGGAAAAAGAAAACAAAATTATTGATCAACAGCTATATATTAGAGGATATTGTAAAGAATGCCTTGAAAAGATGGAAAAATGATAGCTCTGCTATGCAGAGCTATTTTTTGTTACAGATTTTTGACTTTATAATATGAAGTGTTACTTTTTTGTATTTTTATGGTATAATATGTAATGAAAATAAAAATACCTAGGGGGGTATAGGGGCCGCCGCATTGGTAACGTATGCCGTGCGGCTCTTTTTTATTATAATTTAATTACTTTTTTCTTTTTTTATTTTTCTTTTTTTATTTTTCTTTATTTTGACTTTAGCGTTTGGATATGTCTTTTTTAATTCTTTTTCTAAATTATCGTCATTTTTGTTTACAATTTCAAAATCAATCTCTGCAGTTAATTTGTTTGCATTTACTACTTTAGCTTTGAGTTTATCTCCTAATTTATAAACTTTTTTAGTTCTTTCTCCAATTAAGACATTTTGTTTTTCATTATATACATAATAATCATCCATTGTAGAAACATGAATTAATCCTTGAATAAGCTTTTCGGGTATTTCAACAAATATACCAAATTTTGTTATATTAGTAATATAAACATCAAAAGTTTTACCAATATGTCCCATTAAATATTCTACTTTTTTCATATCAGCTAAATCCCATTCAGCTTCATTAGCAACTCTTTCTCTTTTTGAACTATGAGAAGCTATTTCTGGAAGTAATTCTGTATATTTTTCAATTTCACTGTTTTTTAAAGTTCCTTTATTTTTTAAGTATTTCTTTAACAATCTGTGCACAATTAAATCTGGATACCTCCTTATAGGAGATGTGAAATGAGTATAATTTTGAGAAGCTAAACCAAAATGACCAACATTTAAGTCAGAATATACAGCTCGTTTTAAAGAACGAACTAATAGTTTTTGTATACTTTTTCTTAGAGGATGCTCTTTTAAATGTTCTAACATATCTTGTAATAATTTTGGATGTATATTTTTTGGGAATTTATATCTCAATCCCATTATTTCCAGATAGTTTTTTAATTGTAATAGCATGTCAGGATCAGGTTCTTCGTGGATTCTATAGATAAATGGCAATCCCTGAGAATCAAAAATAGAGGCAATTGTTTCATTTGCTTTTATCATAAACTCTTCAATAATAACTTCTGAAATTCCGCGTTCAACAGGAATAATATCTTTAACATTTCCATTTTCATCGAATATAAATTGAACTTCCCCACCTTCTATATCTAAAATAGCTCCACGTCTTCTCCTATTTTCTCTTATTATTTCCATAAGTTCTTTCATAAGTTCCAAGTTTGGTCTTAACCAGCCAATTTCTTTTTCTAATTCTTCGTCGGCTTCATTATTTAATAATTTATTAACTTTGTTATAGGTAAGTCTTTTTTTACTGTTTATAACTCCATTGTAAACGTCAAAATTTACAACATCACCATTTTCATCTATTTCCATAATTAAAGACATTGTTAATCTATCTTCGCCTTCAACTAAAGAACATATCCAATCAGAAAGCTCATGAGGTAACATAGGAATAACAGTATCTATTAAGTAAACGCTTGTACCACGCTGAAAAGCTTCTTTATCAAGATTGGAATTTTCTTTCACATAATGAGAAACATCAGCAATATGCACTCCAAGTAGATAATTTCCATTATCTAATTTTTTTACCTGAACAGCATCATCAAAATCTTTAGCATTATCTCCATCTATTGTAACTATGATTTCATTTCTAAAATCTTTTCGACCTTTTAAATCTTTCTTTTGAACTGTTTGAGGTATTGCTAAAGCTTCTTTCATCACTTTCTCTGGAAATTTTCCGGGTTCTGGTAAATCGTGTTTTATAATAACAATAGGTAAATCCACTTTTGGATCATTAACATTACCTATAATTCTTGTTATTTTAACTTCTGGGTTTTTTCTGGTGTATTTTATTATTTCTGCTTCAACAATTTGACCGGGTTTTGCTTTATTAAAGTTTTCAGGTGAAACATAAAAGTCGGTGTTTATTTTTTGATCTATAGGTAAAACAAAACCAAATAATTTTTTAGGTTCAAATATTCCAACAACTTTTGTTATTCCTCTTTTTAATACTCTTAAGACCTTACCTTTTGGGATATCCCTCCATGTCCCGATTATTTCAATTAAAACAGTATCTTTATGCATGGCATCTTTTGCATTTTCTAGTGTAATTGCAATTTCGTCTCCATTTTTAGTTGTTACAAAAGCCATGCTACCTCTTCTGGTGAATTCAATTATTCCAATTTTCATATTTTTTCCTAAGGTACAAAATCTATTTTTTGAATTTTTATATAATTCTCCATCTTCCTGTAATTCTTTCAATATAGTTCGTATTTTTCGTTTTTCTTCTTTTGATTGTGCTTTTAATTTTTCATATATCTCCTTTTGTAATAATGGTTTTTTTTGTAGTAATTTTAATATTTTTTCTTTTATATTTTGTTTCATTTTTTCTCCTCCTAATATACTTCTTTATGTATGCTATCTTTTTCATAAAATAATGTAACTTTTGGATCAAACATGAGCTTTATAGTACCGACAGGTCCATTTCTCTGTTTTCCGATAATTAGCTCTGATTCATGAGGGTGGTTTAAAATCAAGTTTTCATTGTTTTTGTCTTTTTTATCGCTCTCTTTCTTTCTTTTATAATAAGCATCTCTATATAAAAACATAACCATATCTGCGTCTTGTTCTATAGCTCCAGATTCTCTCAAATCGCTTAATCTGGGTCTTTTGTCCTCTCTTTGTTCAACAGCCCTTGATAACTGCGAGAGAGCTACGATCACAACGTTAAGTTCTCTGGCTAATAGTTTTAATGAACGAGATATTTCGGAAATTTCTTGCTGCCTGCTTTCTGAACCTCTATTTTTTGAAGACATTAATTGTAAATAGTCAATAAAAATGGCCTCTATTCCAAATTCCCTTTTCATTCTTCTGGCTTTTGCTCGCAGTGTTCGAGGGTCTAATCCTGGTTCATCATCAACAACTATTTTGGATTGGGATAATTTATGAGCAGCATTAACCAATTTATTCCAATCTTCATTGTTTAACATACCAGTTCTAACTTTTTGTAAATCTACCTGTGCTTCTGCGCATAATATTCTTTGGACTAGTTGTTCTTTTGACATTTCTAAGTTAAACATTGCAATTGGAGTTTTATATTTAATAGCTAAATTACTTGCAACATTAAGAGCAAATGCAGTTTTACCCATAGATGGTCTGGCAGCTATAATAATTAAATCTGATTTATGAAATCCGGAAGTTAATCTATCTAAAGATATAAAACCAGTGGGTAAACCTGTTACAAGAGCATTTGGTTCAACTGAAGCGCGTTTTTTTAATTCATCTAATTTTTCAAAAACATCATGAACAATATTTGGAACAGAATCGTATGTTCTTGTAGCTCTTGATTCAGCAATTTCAAATATCTTTTTTTCTGCAAAATCTAAAATTTCTTCTGCTTCTCCAATGGTACGTGTTGCTTCGACGATCTCAGTACTTGCGCTTACTAAACTTCTCAAAAGAGATTTATCCTTTATAATTTTCGCATAATATAATGCATTAGCAGGTGTGGGAACAACTTCAGCTAAATATATAAGCTTATCTTCACCGCCAGCTTTTTCAAGCAAATTTGCATTTCTTAAGTTTTCCATAACAGAAATAGCATCAACAGGTAGTCCCCTATCAAACAAATCTTCTATAATTCTAAAAATTATTTGATGCTGTTGATTATAAAAATCGTTTGATCTAATTTCTTCCAATATATCTGGTAAAATTTGTGGATCTAAAAATATACTACCTAACAATGCCTCTTCTGCTTCGATATTATGAGGTGGTGTTAATTCTTTATTCAAATTTAATACCTCCTTTTATAACACATGATATAATTATAATACTTTAATGTAAAAATTCAAAGGAGAGAATGGGAGGTATAAGAATGTGGGCAAATATATTTTTCTTTTTAGGAGTTATTTTTACCATAAATAGTATTTATTTGTTTAATATATCTGTTAAGGAAACGCGAAAAGGATATATGAAAAATGAAGAAAGAATAAAGAAGAGTGATAAACGGGCTTTTATATCTCTTGGCATTGGAATAATTTTTTTTATTATAACTTCTTTATTTTAACATAAAATTATTTCTATAATAATAAATTTTATATATAATATGCTTTGGCGGTCGCGGCACCCGCCTTAACAAAACAAGGAGGTGTTTTAGGTTGAAAACAAAAAACTTAGTATTGGCAGGTGTAGTAGCAGCATTATATGTAGCGTTAACAGTTATTTTACAGCCTATTAGTTATGGTCCTATGCAGGTTCGTATTTCAGAAGCATTAACGGTATTGCCATTTTTCAATCCTATTTTTATACCTGCATTATATGTAGGAGCTATGTTGGCCAATGTTTTTGGAGGTTTTGGGGCGATAGATATTTTTTTAGGTAGCGCATTAACATTATTAGCGGCATATTTGACTTATAAAATGCCCAATAAATATTTAGCTCCACTTCCACCAGTAATAGTTAATGCATTTGGTGTTTCAGCATATGTAGCACCTCTAGCAAAAGTTCCTTATTGGCCGACAGTATTTTGGATTGGCGTTGGAGAAGCAATAGCCTGTTATGCTTTAGGATTACCTTTAATGATTTTATTGGAAAAAAGAGGTATATTTAAAAGAATAGAAAAATAGCAACAGCTCCCATTTTGGGAGCTGTTGCGTTATACAAATGGAGTATGACGGCGTATTATGCCATACCTAGGTATGCTTTTTGTACATTTTCATCTTTTAACAATAAATCTGAATCATTTTCAAGTATAATATTTCCTGTTTCTAAAACATAACCATAATGAGAAATTTTTAATGCTTGTGCAGCATTTTGTTCTACTAAAAGGATAGTTCCACCATTTTCGTTTATAACTTTAATGATATCAAATACTTCAGAGACCAAAACAGGTGCTAATCCTAAAGATGGTTCATCCATCATAATTACATCTGGTTTACTCATTAAAGCTCTACTAATGGCAAGCATCTGTTGTTCTCCACCAGATAAAGTACCTCCAAGCTGTTTTAATCTTTCTTTTAATCTTGGAAATAAATTATAAACCCAATTTAAGTCTCTTTCTATTTCTTCTTTATCTTTTCTATTAAATGCACCCATCATTAAATTTTCATATACTGTAAGATTTGGGAAAATTCTTCTCCCTTCAGGGACCAAGGCGATACCCATTCTATTTATTTCATGAGGAGACTTACCAGCAATATTATTATTTTTATATATAATCTCTCCTTTTTTGGGTTTAACCATTCCAGCAATAGCTGAAAGAGTGGAAGTTTTTCCAGCTCCATTTGCTCCAATCAAAGTAACGATTTTTCCTTTTGGAACTTTTATGTTAATCCCTTTAACAGCATGTATAGCTCCATAAAATATATTTAGATCTTTAACTTCAAGAACAATATCATTCTGCTTTTGCATTCTTCCACTCCTCTCCTAGGTATGCTTCAATAACTCTTGGGTTCTTTTGAATATCTTCTGGTTTCCCTTCAGCAATAATAGCTCCATAATCTAAAACTAATATTCTTTCGCATACCCCCATAACAACTTTCATATCGTGTTCTATTAATAATATAGAAAGATTAAAATCATCTCTAATTTGTTTAATAAAATGCATTAATTCTTCTGATTCTTGAGGATTCATACCTGCAGCTGGTTCATCCAATAATAAAACTTTAGGATGTGTAGCCAATGCCCTTGCAATTTCTAACTTTCTTTGTAATCCATAGGGTAAAGCTGATGCTTTTTCTTCAGCTAAATGTAATAAACCCACCTTTTCTAGTAAAAGTAAACCTTCCTTTATCATTTCTTTTTCTTTGTTTAAATAACCAAGTTTGGTTAAAGCTTTAAAAAACCATAATGGAGAACTTCCTTTCATTTTTTTTCCGTGTTTTTTTAATATTTTATCAACATCATGATTTGCAAGCATATGATGTTGTGCAACAATAACATTTTCTAAAACAGACATATCCTGGAAAAGTCTTATATTTTGAAATGTTCTTGATATACCTAAATGAGTTATTTCATGTGGCCTTAAAGGTGTAATATCTATACCATCAAATATAACCTTACCTTTTGTTGGTATGTAAATACCAGTGATAACATTAAAAGCTGTAGTTTTACCAGCACCATTAGGGCCAATTAATCCTAATAGTTCGCCTTCATATAACTGATTATGAAAATCATTTACTGCGATTAAACCTCCAAATTGCATTGTGATATGATTCATTTCTAGGATTTTTTTCATTTGGATTCACCTTCTTTTTTCATATATATTTCAACTAATGATGGCTTCTTTATCTTTATTCCAAATAATTTTAATAATTTCTCCCATGAAAATTCTGCTCTCCCCATAATACCTTTCTGCCAGAAAATCATTATAAAAATAAATATTGCAGAGATAACTAACATTCTCATACCAGGTATTCCAGGAACATGAATTCCAAATATATCAAATGGTTCTTCTAATGATCTCAAGTATTCAAACATTAATGCAAAAACTCCTGCTCCGATAATAGAACCAGTGATACTACCTAAACCACCAAGAACAACCATAATTAATACATAGAAAGTTAGTAAAGGACCAAATGTAGTAATTCTTGGATCAATAGTAGTTAACCAATGTGCATATAATGATCCGGAAATTCCAGCAAAAAATGCACCAAAAACAAAAGCCATTAATTCATGTTTAAATACATTTATACCCATTGATTCTGCAGCTATTGAATCTTCTCTAATAGCTATAAGAGCACGTCCATATGAACTTTTTACAAGACTAATAATAGCAATTAATGTTACTAAAAGCCAACCCCATGACCAATATACATTTGTATAATTAGGAAGACCTTTTAAACCTAATGGCCCATTAGTTACACTGATTAAATTATTTGCTAAAACTCTTGCAATTTCTGCAAAACCTAAACTAGCAATTGCTAAATAATCTCCAGATAATTTTAAAGTAGGCCAACCAATTAAAAATGCAAAAATAGCAGCAATAACTCCACCAGCTAATGTTGCAACCAAAAAGTTAGCATGTAGATTTAACAACCATGGTTGAATTGGAACTATAATATAAGATAATTCTTTTTGAAATGGTTCAAGGGTCAATAAAGCAGAGGTATAAGCTCCTAATAATACAAATCCGGCATGTCCAAGTGAGAATATACCAGTTATACCATTAATAAGATTTAAACTAACAGACATAATAGCATAAATAGGAATCAATGTGATTATTCTCAAGGTATAATCATCAAAATTTCCCTGTGCATAAGAAAGGAATAAGGTAAATAATACGATTGTTATCAAATTTAAAGTCCAATTTATTTTCTTCATACTCTCACACCTTTACTACGGATTTTTTACCTAATAGTCCGTCTGGTTTTATTAACAATATTACAATAAGAATGATAAATGCAAATGCATCTCTATAACCTGCAGCACCTGGCATTAAAGCAACAAGGAAAATTTCAAGCAACCCTAATAGAAATCCTCCCACTACAGCACCTGGAATTGATCCTATACCACCTAAAACAGCAGCGATAAAGGCTTTTAAACCAGGCATAAATCCCATATATGGGAATACATTAGGATATCTCATAGCCCACATGATTCCCCCAGCAGCAGCCATTGCAGAACCAAGAGCAAATGTGAAACCTATAACCATATCAACATTGATACCCATTAAAGAAGTTGTAGGAATATCGGATGATATAGCTCTCATAGCCATACCAATTTTTGTTCTATATACAATCCAGAATAAGATCAAAAATATAATGGCTGTTACAAAGAAAATTAAAAATGTCATTACAGGAATCCTTGCATCTAAAATATTCCACGTTTTGTCCATTATCCATTTATTGTTATCATTAAATACAGATGTAAATGATTTTGGAACTGCACCAAAAACGACAACAGCAACGCTTTCTAAAAAGAAACTCATACCAATAGCTGTTATTAAAGCAGAAATTCTTGGTGCGTTTCTTAAAGGTTTATAAGCTATTCTATCAATTAAAAAACCTAAAATAGCAGCACCTGAAACTCCTATAATAATGGATAGCCATAAAGGAGAGCCCATTAAAGAAGCATAAAACGCAAAATATACGCCCATCATCATAATGTCTCCATGTGCGAAATTAATAAGTCTTAAGATTCCATACACCATAGTATAACCTACTGCTAGAAGTGCATATAACCCGCCAAACATTAATCCGTTGAATAAGTTTTGTAGAAAAGTAGCTCCACTCAATGCCGACACCTCCATTTTTAATAAAAAACCCCGGAAGAACCGGGGAAAGAATTTTTAATAAATTAATAATTTGCAGGATTAATTGTTGTTACATAAGTGAATTCTCCATTTTTAACCATATCAATAACAACGGATTTTTCAGCATCTCCGTTTTTATTGATAGTAATCATACCAGTAGCACCTGGGAAGTTTTTAACTTCTCTAATTGCTTTAGCTATAGCTTTAGGATCAGCTTTCCCCGCCATTTCAATAGCTTTTCTTAATACTAAATATGCATCAAATCCCAAAGCATGCATTGCACCAGGTTCGGAACCATATTTTTCTTTGAACTTTTCAACAAATACTTTTGTCATATCTGTTGCAGCACCTTTTGGATGGAAATGAGTTGTGTAATATAATCCTTCTACAGCATCTCCTCCAATTTTAATTAATTCAGGAGCTTCTGCACCATCACCAGCTAAGATAGGTCCTTTAAATCCTAACATTCTAGCTTGTCTTGCAAATAATGAAATTTCTGGATAATAACCTGTAATATATAATACATCAGGATTTTTATTAATTGCATCTGTTAATTGAGCACTGAATTCCTGGTCGCCAGTTTTAAAGAATTCGATGAAATAATTTCCACCTAATTCCTGGAATTTCTTTTTGAAGAAATTAGCTAAACCAACACTATAATCTTGTTCAACATCGATAAATACAGCAGCTTTCTTTGCATTTAAATTTTTATATGCAAATATAGCAGCAGCAGCACCTTGATAAGGGTCTATAAAACAAACACGAGATACATATTTTTTTCTATTTGTAACTAATGGATTTGTTGAAGAAGAAGTTAACATAGGTATATGTTTTCTTTCTGCAACAGCTCCACCAGCTAATGAGTGAGCACTTGCTACCTCACCAATAATTGCAACAACTTTTTCTTTATCTATTACCCTACTTACAGCATTGGCAGCTTCTGTTTTTTCTGATCTGTTATCAACCAATACTAAATCAATTTGTTCACCTAATACTTTAGGATACATTTCATGAGCTAATTCAATACCTTGCCATGACATTTCACCAAAAGCTGCGATCCCACCAGTCATTGGTAATACAACACCAACTTTAATATTTGCAAACAAAACCAACGAAAGAACTAAAACCAAGGCCAATAAAAATTTCTTCATAGAATCCCTCCTTATTCTAATTTTCAACAATGTAAAAACTTGTTTATATTTTACTATATTTTAATATTATTGTCAAGTATGAAATATTTTTCAATATATATTAAAAATTGTCGTATTTTATTAACATAAGAAATAAAAAAAAATCAGACCTATTATGGTCGATTCAGACTGTTGGCAAAATAAAATATGAAAAAATAATATGAGAGAATCCTTGGAAATTCCCAAACTTTCGCTTCGCGAAATTTTAAATATTATAAACTAAAATATTGCTTTATTTATAACCTATATTAATTATTGTATTTTTTTAATATATAAAAATATGTTCATGAGCATTTTTGAGGAATAAGAATTTTCACCGGATGAACGAATATTATTTTGAATATTTTATTTTGCACTTTGTCTACATACTGAAATCAGACCTATTATGGTCTGATTAAGTTTGTTTGACTATAAAATCATGGTCCCATCAATGATGGGACCATGATTAAAAGAATATTTTTGCTATTTCATAGATTCTTGAATCAATTTCTTTATTTTTTAATAAATCTGGTGTAAGAGGAACATCGGTTATATCAAAACCTTTAAGAGATAGAGCAATATTTACTTTACCTTTTTTTACATACTCAACAGCTTTAGTTGAGAACATAGTTGCAATTAATCTATCAAATGAAACAGGTGTTCCACCACGTTGCATATATCCTAAATTAACATTTCTACATTCAACACCTTCGATATTTTCTTTAATATATTTTGATACAATTTCAGATGGAGAACTTTCAGGATACTGATCTTGTATTAATTTTAATCTTTCTGATAATGGACATTTTTCTTGAACTACGACAATTGAAAATTTCTTTCCCTCATCATATCTTTTTTTAATATTTTCTATTAGTTTGTCAGGGTTAAATTTTATTTCGGGAATTAAAATATAATCTGCACCACCTGTTAATCCACCAAGAGTAGCTAACCAACCAGCTTCATCTCCACCAACTTCTACAACAATAACCCTATGACCAGCACTGGCAGTTGAGTGCAATGCATCCAGGGTTTTTGTTACTGTTTCTAATGCAGTAAAGAACCCTATACTAAAGTCAGTCCAGGGTAAATCATTATCTATTGTTGCTGGAATTACAATTGATGGCATTCCTTCATCAGAAATTTTTAAAGCAATTTCTGTACCTGTGTGACCACTCATTATTACAAATGCGGTTATTTGATATTTTTCAAAATTTTCTTTTAATTTAGTAAAATCATCAGGATTTTTTGTTGGATCAAATTTAGATGAACCCAAAATAGTTCCACCACGTTCCAGAATTCCAGATACATGTTCTTTTGTCATAACAAAAACTCTATCTTCTAAAAAGCCTTTAAAACCATCATAAACGCCTAAAACTTCAATATCTTCAATAGCAGATTTCCTAACTAGTGCTCTAATAGCGCTATTAAGCCCAGGACAATCTCCACCAACATTCATAACAGCAATTCTTTTCATAATTCTCCCCCTTTATTTAAAAATTTTCATTAATATTGGAATTACGACAATAGAAACGATAGACATAAGTTTTATTAATATATTTATTGCAGGTCCAGCGGTATCTTTAAAAGGATCACCAACAGTATCACCAATAACAGAGGCTTTATGTGCAAAACTACCTTTTCCACCAAAATTGCCTTCTTCAATATATTTTTTTGCATTATCCCATGCTCCACCAGCGTTGGCCATAAATATAGCAAGCATGACACCTGAAACTGTAGTTCCCACTAACATCCCTGCAACAGATTCTTTTCCTAGGATGAAAAACATTATAATAGGCATAAATACAGCTAATAATGAAGGGAAAACCATTTTTTTTAAAGCCCCTTTTGTGGCAATAGAAACACAAGAGGAATAATCTGGATCTGCTTTACCCTCCATTAATCCTACAATTTCTTTAAATTGTCTTCTAACTTCCTGTACCATTATTTCTGCAGCCTCACCAACGGCTTTCATGGCCATTGAGGAAAACAAAAATGGCAACATACCACCTACTAAAGCACCGATAAATACCTGTGATTTTGAAAGATCTATAATATTTAATCCGGTAACTTTGGTATAAGAAGCAAATAATGCTAAAGCAGTTAAAGCAGCAGATCCTATAGCAAAGCCTTTTCCTATGGCAGCAGTAGTATTTCCAACAGCATCTAATTGATCAGTTCTTTCTCTTACATAAGATTCAAGTTCTGCCATTTGTGCAATTCCACCAGCATTATCAGCTATAGGACCGTAAGCGTCTATAGCTAGAGTTATACCAAGAGTAGCTAACATACCTACACCTGCTAATGCAATACCGAATAAACCAAGTAAATTATATGAAATTATTGTAGCAATGGAAATTAAAACAACTGGTATAGCTGTTGATTCCATTCCAACTGCCATGCCACTAATCAATAAAGGCGCAGCACCACTTACCGCACTATTAGCAAGATGTTTTATAGGACTTTTTGCAGTATAGTATTCTGTAATACTTCCTATGATCATACCAACTATCATACCCAAGAATATAACAAAAAATGGATTAATGGTTTTTAGGATCATTAAGGATAAAAATAAAACACCCAGTAATGTTAAACCATTTGCAATATATGTTCCAAAATGCAAAGCTTTTGAAGGATCTACATCATCTTTATTTTTTAAACTAAAATTGAAAACAAGTATACCGATTATTGCGGATAAAATTCCAATAGATACGACTAAAAATGGGAATACAGCCCCTTCTTTATCATAAACCAGTACACCTAAAGCGGAAGCAGAAAATATTGATCCAACAAAAGATTCATATAAATCTGCTCCCATTCCGGCAACGTCTCCAACATTATCTCCAACATTATCAGCAATAACTGCAGGATTTCTTGGGTCATCTTCAGGGATGCCTGCTTCAGTTTTTCCAACTAAATCTGCTCCAACATCTGCAGCCTTAGTAAATATACCTCCACCAACTCTTGCAAACAATGCGACTAAAGAGGCTCCCATAGCATAACCGCTCATTGATACAGTGTCACCATTGGTTAAGTAAAAGATTAATCCTAATCCAAATAGACCAAGTGAAGCTACAGTCATTCCCATAACTGCTCCACCATTAAAAGCAATTTTTAATCCTTTACTTAAAGATTCAATTGCACCATGAGCTGTTCTGGTATTAGCCTTTGTCGCTATACTCATACCAAAAAAACCAGCTGAAACAGATAGAGTAGAGCCAAGAAAAAAAGATAAAGCCATTTTCCACCCATTTATTAAACCTAGTAACACAAAAATAATGAGAACTATGACATATAATATTTTATATTCTGATATTAAAAATGCCCTTGCTCCCATTTGGATTGCTCCGGAAATTTTTTGCATTTTTTCATTACCTGGAGAATTTTCCAGTACTTTAAAAGTAAGGAATACAGTAAATATAATCCCTATTAAACCAAAAATAATCCCACTTAAGTTGAGAATATGCATTAGAATCCTCCCTCCACTATTATAATTTATACCATATTATATCATAAATATTTGATTGATAACAAAATAAAATTATTTAAATTGTTAAAGGGAAAGATTTTTTAGACGATTTAATAAATCGAGGTGAGGTGGAAATATGAATAGATATTGTATATTTAATGAGGAAAATAATATAAAAATTTTAAGGTTTCTCACAAATATAACAGTAGAAAATAGTGGTTATATTAAAGAAAGATTAGAAAAATTTTTATCTTTTGAAAATAAGGAGATTATAATAGATTTTTCAGATGTATATTTTATTGATAGCAATGGATTGGGGGTTATCATTTCACTTATTCAAAGAGCAAGAAAATATAATAATAGATTAATTTTTATAAATGTAAATTCTTTAATAAAAAATATTTTGGATATAACAAAAGTTAATAGATTAATGAATATATTAGATACTTATGAAGAAGCAAAAAAATATGCAATGGCATTATAAAAATCCAGCCCAAGCTGGATTTTTATAATAATTTTTTGATTTTTTTAATAATATCTTCAATAGCTTTCATTTTTTCTGTGTTATATTCTTCTTTAGCTTTTTCATATTCATTTTGCCAATAATCTAACCCTCTTTTTATAATGGCTTGAGCATCACGTAAAGTGGAATTGTCATCTTCTACAAATAGCATTCTTTTAATAGAAACAGGAAGTTCTATTAAAATTCTTCCTCTTATATTTTTTAATTCAATATTATCTTTTTTAAAAGGAAAATTATTTTTAAAAAAAACATTTGTATTATATATTTTTAAGATTTTATTATTAACAGGAGAAATATGAAATTTTACTATATCTTTTATACATTTATGGCAATATCCTATTTTTTTTTCAATTCCATCGTAATCAAAACTTTGAATAATTTCAGCATCATTTTTATGACATAAATTGCATTTCATTATACTTCATCTCCTGTTAAATCTTTGTTATTAAATTTATTCATTGCATCTGTTATTTTTCCATCTATAATTAAATTAATTGCTGGAATAATCTTATCTATTACTTTATTTATTTTATAATATTCTTCATTTGAAAATTCACTTAAAACAAAATCCGCAAGATCCATATATTCTGGTTTTGGACCAATACCAACTCTAATTCTAGGAAATTCTGTACTTTGTAATACAGAAATAATAGATTTTAAACCATTGTGTCCTCCAGCGGAACCATTTGGTCTTATTCTTATTTTTCCTAAATTTAATGCAACATCATCATATATTACTATAATATCTTTAGTATTAACATAATATTTTTTTAATTCATAAAAAACTTTTCCGCTTAAATTCATGTATGTAAGCGGTTTTATTAACATCAAATCATCATTATAATATCCTTCAAAAGTTCTTTTTTCAATTCTTTTGAATTTATTTTTGTTTAATTCATAATATCTGTCTATAACCAAAAACCCCACGTTATGTTTTGTAAAAACATAACGTGGGCCAGGATTTCCTAAACCAATTATTATTTTCATAGATTAAGCTTCTTCTCCCTCTGTTTCTTCTTCTGTACTTTCAGTAGTTTCTGAAATTCTACCTGCAACAGGAATAGCTACAACAATTTCTTCTGGATCTAATAATACATCAATTGATTCAGCGATATTTAAATCTTTTACAGTTAAATGATCATTTACATCTAATTCTGAAATATCAACAACAAATTTTTCAACAATATCTTTTGGTAAAATTTCTACAGGCAATTCATGATGATGAATTTCTAGCATACCACCTTTTGATAACCCTTTAGCTTCCCCAACAAATTCAATAGGAATGTTAAGGTGCATTTTGTGTCCTGCAGCAGGAATGTAAAAATCTGCATGAATAGGTTTATCAGATACTTTATGTCTTTGAATAGTTTTTAAAAATGCTGTAAGTGTATATACTTCACCATTTTCTTTTTCAACCTTTAACTGGATTGGAGTTGTTTCTTCAATTTTTTCAATCATTAACATCGCATCAACCAATGAAATTTTCAAATGTACATTTTCACCTTCTAAACCAGGTCCATATACTACAGCCGGGATAAACCCTTCTTTTTTTACGTGATTAGATTTTTCTCCTTCTTTTCTTTCAATAGCTTTTAGTTGATATACTTTTGCCATTTGAATCCCTCCTATAATAAATTATTATTTATAATATCTTATTTAAATAATATACTTACAGATAAATTGTTTTTAATTCTTGCAACAGTTTCACCAAGCAGTGAAGCAACAGACAATACATGAAATTTATCTGGCAAATCATTATGATATATTGTATCTGTAACATATATTTTTTCAATCACTGAATTTTGTAACTTTTCCTTTGCGTTTTTGGAAAGAACACCATGTGTTGCACATGCAATAACCTTTTTTGCACCCTTTTTCTTTAACATTTCAGCGGCTCCTACAAGAGATCCTCCTGTATCAATTATATCATCGAATATTATGGCGGTTTTTCCATCAACGTCACCAATAATATTTACAATTTCAGCTACGTTATCTTTGGGTCTTCTTTTATCTAATATAGCTAATGGTAAATTCATTTTTTCTGCTAATTTTCGAGCTCTTTTAACTCCACCAACATCTGGTGAAACAACAACAGAGCTTTCTGAGTCAAAATCATTACATTCATTTTTAAAGTAATTGACGAAAACAGGAAATCCCATTAAATTATCAACTGGAATATCAAAGAAACCTTGGATTTGTTCAGCATGTAAATCTAATGTAACAATTCTTGATGCTCCAGCAACAGTTAATAGATTAGCAACTAATTTTGCTGAAATTGGGTCTCTTCCTCTTGCTTTTCTATCTTGTCTTGCATAACCAAAATATGGTATAACTACAGCAATAGAATTGGCGGATGCTCTTTTTAAAGCATCTATCATAATTAATAATTCCATCAAATTATCATTTACAGGTGCTGAAGTAGATTGTATAACAAAAGTATCCAACCCTCTTACAGTTTCACCTATTCTTAAATTTACCTCTCCATCTGCGAATCTTTTTAATTCAACTTCACTTAATCTTATACCTAAGTATTGGACAATTTTTTCAGCCAATGTTTTGTTGGAACTACCACTAAAAATTTTAATTTCGTGGGCCATTGAAAAAGGCATTTTTTTACTCTCCTTTCTCCCTCTTTTTGAATACCCATTCTTCTTTTGTTATTTGCTTAGCTCTACCAAGAGCTAAAGCACCTTTTGGGATATTCTGTGTGATTGTTGAACCTGCGCCTATTAAAGAATCGTCATCGATTTTTAAAGGTGCAACTAATGCACTATTGCTACCTACAAATACTCTATTTCCTATATATGTTTTATGTTTATTTTTTCCATCATAGTTGCATGTTATAGTACCCGCACCAATATTTGTATCTTCTCCTATTTCAGCATCACCTAAATATGTCAAATGTTGTGCTTTGGTATTCTTATTTATAATGGTTTTTTTTGTTTCTACAAAATTACCAATTTTTACATTGTTTTTTAATACAGTTCCTGTTCTTAATCTTGAATATGGCCCAACTGAAACATTATTTTCTATAGTAGCTTCTTCACATTCTGAACGTAAAATCTTTACATTATCACCAATTTTACAATTTATTACTCTTGTCATTGGCCCAATTTCACAATCTTCACCAATTTCGGTTTTTCCAAAAATAAAAGTCATTGGATGTATAATTGTGTCCTGCCCGATTTTTACTTCTGGCGAAATATATGTAGTATCAGGGTCAATTATTGTAACACCATTAAGCATTAAGTTTTTCAATGTTTTTTCTTTCATTATCTTTTCAGCTTCTGCTAATTGAATTCTATTATTTATTCCTAATGATTCAGAAAAATCCTCTAAAATATAGGTTTCAACATTATCTAAATATTTAGGTACATCTGTTAAATAATATTCACCTTGATTATTATTTGGTTTTATTTTTAATAAACCTTCTAATAATTTAGATCCTTTGAAAACAACAAAACCTGAATTCACTTCTTTTATTTTTTTCTGATCATCTGTTGTGTCAGCTTCTTCTACTATATTTATAAATTCACCTTTTTCATTTTTTATAATTCTACCATAACCTGTTGGATTATCTAAAATAGCTGTTAATATTGTTGCATCCGCATTTGTATTTTTATGTTTATCGATAAGTTTTTTTAATGTGTTTTCTGTAATTAAAGGAGTATCACCATATAATATTAAAACATCTTCATCAGTTATAAATTCTTTAGCTGACATTACAGCATGACCAGTTCCTAATTGTTTATTTTGGTAAAAAATTTCCACATCAGATGGTAAAATTTCTTTTACCATTTCACTTTTGTGACCTAAAACTACACCTATTTTAGAAGGATTAAGCTTTTTTGCAGTATCAATAACCCAATTTATCAATTCTTTTCCCATTATTTTATGCATTACTTTAGGGTATTTTGATTTCATCCTTTTACCCAATCCCGCAGCTAAAATTAAAACTCTCATAATACACCCCCGACACAATATTATACAGTATATATTTTAACATTATTTTCATTAATTAAAATTAAGATATTATCACAATTTCTTCAAAGCTTGTGTAATAATATTCTCTAAAGGAATATTTTCTATATCCATGTTTTTTAAAACTTTATATATTTTATTCCTGTCAAATCCCAAAGATTCAAGTGCATCCAAAGCGTCATTTAATTTGTTATTGTTACTGGAAGATATGAAAGAATCAAATTTATTTTTAAGCTCATTTGCAATCCTTTCAGCAGTTTTTTTACCAACTCCCGGTAATTTAGATAAACCACTAATATCATTTGCAGATATCATAGTGGCAATACTTTCTGCATCTGCATTTTGTAATATTCTTAATGCACTTTTAGCACCAAGTTTAGAAACTTTTTTTAAATTAATAAATATAGATCTTTCAAGATCATCATAAAATAAGTATAAAGAGATATTTCTTTCGTTGACATCTAAAAATGATTCAAAAGTATATTCTTCATTTTCTTTACAATTTTTTAATATTCTATAAGTAGGAATACTTTCAAAAAAGAAATTGCCCGTCTGTATGATTATTTCGCTTGAATCTAATTTATTTATGATTCCTTTTATTTTTCTTATCATCAAATTTCCTCCAGGTTAAACATATAACCACGAATTTTGCCAACTAAATAAAGAGATCCTGTTATAAAATAATAGTCAAAAGGTATTGATATCAATTTATTGAAAGCTTCAATAGGATTTTTTATAAATATTACATTATTTGTAATATTTTTAAACAAGTTATAGACATTTTCGGGGTTAGTTGATCTTTTATTTGGAACTTGAGTAACTATTATATATTCAAACTCATTTGCTATTATTTTTACCATTCCATCGATATCCTTATCATCTAAAATTCCAATTAATGCAGCTTTTTTGAAATTTTTGAGGTATGTTTTAATCGAATTTTTTAATGCTAAAGCACCTGATATATTATGAGCACCTTCAAGAATAACATTTTTATTTTTATATTCAACTAATTCAAAGCGACCTTCCCAAATAAAATTTTTTAAAGCTTTTTTTGTTTTGGCTATATCAAGATTTTTCCCTATTTTTTCGAAATAACTTTCTACAGCCATAATAGCGGTTGAAACATTATATGGTTGATAAGTTCCGTTAGCCTTATATACTAAATTATCTATTTCATTATAAGGACTCTTATAATTGATAGAATTCCAATTTAAAGAAAATGCACAGTCATTAAAATAGAAATCTTTATCGAATTGAAAAATATTTTTTATTCCAACTTCATTTGCTCTCTCGAAAATGATTTTTTTAGCCGATTCATTTATTTTCCCCAATACAAGATTGTTATTCTTTTTAATTATTCCAGCTTTTTCAAAAGCAATGTCCTCTAAAGTGTTTCCTAATAAATTCATATGATCATATTGTATGGTTGTAATTACAGAAACATCAGAATTTACAACGTTTGTGGCATCCAGTCTCCCACCCAATCCAACTTCTAATACAGCAATGTCAATTTTGTTGTTTGAAAAATATTTTAGAGCTAAAGCGGTGATTATTTCAAAAAATGAGGGAGACATTTCTTCTTTCATTGCATCCATCTTTTCAATTGGAATGATCATATCATTTAGGGTTTCTATAAATTCAGTATCTTTTATAGGTTTTCCGTTTATTTTTATTCTTTCTGATATGTGGGTTAAATGTGGTGAAGTGAAAATCCCGACCTTTAAACCATGTGCTTTCAATATATCGTGTATAGCACGCGAAGTACTACCTTTCCCGTTGGTTCCTGTTACATGAATAACGGGGAAATCCTTTTGTGGATTTCCCAATAATTCACATAATTTATTTATTCTTTCTAAACCGTATTTTATTCTAGTTCCACCACGTCTATTATATATATAATCAACAGCTTCTTTTAAATTAGAAATCATACTAATTTAACTCCTCTAGCAATTTTTCTAATTTTTCAATTTGGCTTTTTACAAATGCATGTTTTTCCTTTACTTCTTCAATAACATCCTCAGGAGCTTTAGCCATGAAGTTTGCATTATTTATTTTTTTATCATATTTCATAAATTCTTTTTCTAATTTTTCTTTCTTTTTATTTAATCTTTCTTTTTCTGCTTCTATATCAATTAAATCCCCTAATTTCACGTAAGCTTCAATTGTATCATCAACATATGAAGTAGCAGCCTTGGCCGGTTTAGAATCAACAATTTCCAACTTTGTAACAAAAGCTAATTCTTTAATAAGAGATTGATTGTTTTTAATCCAACTGTCATCGCGTAATGTTTTATAAGCAACTTCAACTTTTGTAATTTGAGGAATGTTTATTTCAGCTTTTACATTTCTAATACCTCTTATGAATGCTTTTATCTTTTCAAACTCTTCTTCTTCTTTTATAAATGAATGTTCTTCCATATATTCTGGCCATTTTGCAGTTATTAAATATTTTTCTTCAGTAATACGTGGTAAATTTTGCCATAATTCTTCTGTTAAGAATGGCATAAACGGATGCAATAACCTTAAAGAAGAATCCAATACTCTAACTAAAACATTTTGAGCTATTTTTTTATTTTCTGATTTTAATCTATTTTTTACTGCTTCAATATACCAATCACAATATTCATTCCAGAAGAAATCATACAAAGCTCTTGCTGCTATGTTAAATTCGTATTTTTTAAGAGCATCAGTAACGGTGTTTATAGTTTTATTTAATTTTGACAGCATCCATTTGTCTTCTAATTCTAACATTTCTGGAGTAAGGTCTATTTTTTCAAAATCATCCATATTTAACAATACGAATCTTGTGGCATTCCAGATTTTATTTGCAAATTTAGAATATGATTCAAACGCTTGTGGATCCAGTTTTATATCTCTACCCTGAGCTGCCAATATTGCTAATGTGAATCTCATAGGATCGGCACCAAACTTTTCTATAATTTCCAATGGATCAATTCCGTTACCTAAAGATTTTGACATTTTTCTTCCATATTTATCTCTAACTAACTGATGGATGTATACATCGGAGAATGGTTTATCCTCCATGAATTTTTCACCCATTACAATCATTCTTGCTACCCAGAAGAATATAATATCAAAACCTGTTACGAGTAAATCTGTAGGATAATATTTTTTGAGATCATCAGTATTTTCTGGCCAACCTAAAGTTGAAAACGGCCATAATGCAGAACTAAACCATGTATCTAATACATCTTCATCCTGTCTTATATTTGTAGAACCACATTTTTGACATGTATGTATATCTTCTTCAGAAACATTTATATGGCCACAATCATCACAATACCATACAGGAATTCTATGACCCCACCATAGTTGTCTGGAAATACACCAATCTCTTATTTCATTCATCCAATTTAAATATACTTTTTTCCATCTACCAGGATAAAATTTAATATCAGCTTTTTCAACAGCATCTATGGCTTTTTCTGCCAATGGTTTCATTTTTACAAACCATTGATCTAACAAGAAGGGTTCAACAACTGTATTACATCTATAACAATGTCCTACAGAATGTGTCATTTCTTCAATTTTAACTAAATATCCTTCTTTTTCTAAATCTTCTACTACGGCTTTTCTGGCTTCTTTTCTATCTAAACCAGCATATTTTCCACCATTTTCATTTATTTTTGCAAATTCGTCCATTATTTGAACAGTTTCTAAATTATGTCTTTGACCCATCAAATAATCATTAGGATCATGAGCTGGAGTAACTTTTAACGCACCTGTTCCAAAAGAAGGATCCACATATTTATCAGCAATAATAGGAATTTCTCTACCTACTAGAGGTAAAATAGCAACTTTGCCAACATAATCCTTATATCTTTCATCTGATGGATGAACTGCAATTGCTGTATCTCCTAACATAGTTTCAGGTCTTGTTGTAGCAATAATGATATAATTATCTTCGCCTTTTATTGGGTATTTTATATGATAAAATGCACCCTTTTCATCTTTGTGTTCAACTTCTTCATCGGATAAAACAGTTCCACAACTTGGACACCAATTTACAATATATTTTCCTTTATATATTAAACCTTCATTATATAATTCAACAAAAACTTTTCTAACAGCTTTATTTAGACCATCATCTAAAGTAAATCTTTCTCTTGACCAATCTACTGAAGCACCAATAGCCATTATTTGTTTTTTAATATGATCTCTATATTCATTTGCCCATTTCCATACTCTATCTATAAATTCTTCTCTTCCATAATCTTCTTTTCTTTTTCCTTCACTTTTCATTAAGAACTTTTCTACAACATGTTGAGTCGCAATACCAGCATGATCTTCTCCTGGCAACCACAAAGTGTCTTTCCCTTGCATTCTATTAAAACGTGTTACTATATCCTGTAAAGATATATTTAAAGCGTGTCCCATGTGTATTTTTCCAGTTATATTTGGCGGAGGTATAACCATTGAAAATTTTCCATTTCCTTCTCCTTTTGCTTTAAACAATTCATTATCAATCCAGAATTTATACCATTTTGTTTCAATTTCGTTTGGTGTATATCTTTTTCCAATATCCATACTTTTACCTCCTAAACGATTATTATTTATACAATTATACTTTAATGATGTTAATAATTCAAGGGATTTTTTGATAAATTATAGAAAAAATAATTAGGGGGTGACATTATTAGCGAAAAAAAGTCATTTAAATATTTTATATTAATATTATCAGTTTCATCTCTTGTACTGATATTAACAGTATCCTTTATATATATTTTTTATCTAAAAGATTTATTTCAGATAAATCTAACAGATGATGAGTGTATAAATACAATAAAAGAGAGTTCTTTTTATGGTTATCCAGATAAAAAAATAGGTGTATATTTTGATTCATTTTTTTCTAATACAAAGTGGTATTGTATTAGAAATTTTGGTAAAATTAATGTTGTATTTGAAGGCAATGCATATTATTTTGGCGAATTTGCAAGATTTAAGATAGTTTTTGATGTAAAAAAAACCATTAAAACCAAGACTATACAGCCTATTGAATACACTGCTGATGGAAAAAAAATCCTTTATACAGATTTTTTGAATCTAATAAATATGATATTCAGGTGAGGTGATATATTGAAATTCGAATATGATTTAAATAATGTTAAAGAATTAAAAGATATAGCTATAAAATATTTTAAAGAAAAAAAAAGTAAATTAGCTGATGAATACGATCATTTGATAGGCTTTTCTATTTTTGATATTAATAATAAATTTCCCAGTTTAAATCTTTTTTTTGATAATGAAAAAAGATTTTTTTTTGCTTTAACACCAGGTAAACCCTCAAGATATATGAGCTCACTATATCCTCAAAAAATAGAAAATGATACAATTGACTTTTTTAAAGGGCAATACTTCAAATTAGCTAGAAAGTATAATAAAACTGTAAATGTTGCAGCAACTATGTCAATCTATCAATCACCATTTATAATTCCATGTTACTATATTAAAGGTGATGAAGGGCTTATAAAAAAGTATGTATTATCAGAAAGATTAAAAGGTTTGAGGTATATATCTTTATATAAATATATAGATTATGAGTTATTAGATTTTATTTTAAAGTCATATAATATATGGTATTTTCAAGGGATTTATTTATATTATTTTTTAAATGAGGTACATTTAGTTTTTGATATTCCAGAACAATATGAAAACACAGAATTAATAAATAAAACATTAATAATTGAGTTAGGAAAAATAGCGAAAACTTATATAATAAAAAATAACATAAATTTATTTGATTCATACAAAATTCCGGATATGAATATAAAAAAACCAGTTTTAATGGTATTAAAAACAAATGTATGGAATTTAAAAGAAATAGATTTAGAAAAAATTAAAAGTGATATAAATGAAAAAATAGATAAAGCTTATAGTAGTGTGATAAATACATTTAAATGGTAGCATGTAAAATTTTGTGTAAATGCCTCTTCTTGGATGGTAATAAATTAATTAAATTGGATTATTATTCTTAAATTATTTTCATATGAATTATCGTCTATATTGTAATATGCTTTAGTAGTAATTTTCAGAAGTTTTTGATGTGATTTTTGGGAATAAACACTCTTTTGCAATTTTAACTGCAAGATTTAACATTATTAAATTGAGAATATATTTTTAGTGTTAGTTTTTAGCATTTAGTTTTATGTATTATTGATTATTTCAGGTTTTTGAATTTAGTTGTATTAAGAATTATAGACGTATTTTGTTATTCTTTCTTTAAAAAAGATGGATAGTTCGTTTAGGACTTTACTCCAGTTTCTATATCGAGCTGTCCATCTTTTTGTTGCATCTATTGTTGCTAAATATAATATTTTTAATAATGCATCATCATTTGGAAATGAAGTTTTATTTTTAGTCACTTTTCTATATTGTCTATTCAATGATTCTATTACATTTGTTGTGTACATTATTTTTCTTACATCATCACCATAATCAAAATATGGCGATATTGTTTCCCAGTGTTTTTCCCAACTTTCTAATGCTAATTTGTATTTTGTCCATTTATTTTCTTTTAAATCCTGTAGATTTGAATAAGCTATATCTTTATTCGGTGCTTTATATACTTTTTTTAAATCATTTACAAGTTCCTTTCTATCTTTGTAATTAACATATTTTAATGTATTTCTTATTTGATGTATTATACATCTTTGTACTACAGTATCAGGAAATGCAGCTTTAATTGCTTGTGGAAATCCAGTTAATCCATCTACTGAAGCTATTAATATATCCTTAACTCCTCTATTTTTTAAATCATTCAATACTCTTAACCAAAATTTTGATGATTCAATTTCCCCTATGTATATACCAAGGACTTCTTTAAATCCATCAATATTTACTCCTATTACAACATATGCAGTCTTTTTAATTATTTCACCATCATCTTTTACTTTAAATACTATTCCATCCATGAAAACAAAAGTATATATCTCTTCTAATGGTCTGCTTTGCCACTCTCTAATTTCGGGTAATATCTTATTAGTTATTTTACTTATCATTTCAGCTGATAATTCTACTCCATATATATCTTCTACATTCTTAGCTATATCTTTCGTACTTAATCCTAAACCATACATTCCTATTATTCTACCTTCAATATCTGAAATATCTCTTTTATATTTTGGTATTATTTTCGGTTCATATTCCCCTTTTCTATCTCTGGGTATTTTTAATTCCATCTCACCCATACTTGATCTTACCTTTTTTGAGCTGTATCCATTTCTAGAATTATCTGTTTCTTTATTTTCTTTATCGTATTTCTCATACCCTAACTCATCTTCTAATTCAGCTTCTAACATTTCTTGTATTATTGGTCCCATCAATTCTTTAATCTTATCATATACATCTTTCATTGTATTTACTTCAGGATCCCTTGCTATTAACTTTGCTAACTTTTCAATGTTACTTTCTTCTTTTTTCTTTCTCTTTGCCATTTTAAAAACCCCCTTCTTGGTTTTATTTTACCATACCAAGAAGAGGGTTCTATTTTTTATTTACACAAAATTTTTTATGGTCTCATTTAAATAATATTTGAGGCACCATTTGGTGCCTCAAATATTATTTAGATAAAGCTTCTTTTGCTATATTTACATATTCTCTAAAAGCTTCGTAATCATTTACTGCGAGTTCAGATAACATCTTTCTGTTGATATTTACACCTGCTAATTTTAAGCCATGAATTAAATCATTATATTTTAAGCCTTCATTTCTAGCTGCAGCATTAATTCTTGTTATCCATAGTCTTCTGAAATCTCTTTTCTTTTGTTTTCTGCCAGCATAAGCATATTTTCCTGATCTGAAGAATTGTTGCTTTGCTAAAACATACCTTCTGCTTAGAGCCCCTCTATAACCTTTAGCAGCTTTAAGATATTTTCTTCTTTTCTTTTTAGCATGAACAGCTCTTTTTACTCTCATCTATATTCTCTCCTTTCGGTTATTTTTTTTTAATTATTTTAATCCAAGTAATCTTTCAACTTTATCATTCAAACCTGTTGGTATATCTTTATATTGATGCAACCTTTTCATTCTTTTTTTACCTCTTATTCTTGTGTTATGACCAACATTTGATCTTCTCATTCTTATTTTTCCTGATCCTGTAACTTTAAATCTTTTTGCTGATGAAGAATGTCTTTTAATTTTCATAATTAATCCTCCTTTTAATTATTTTTTATTTTTTGGTGATAAAATCATATCCATATCTCTTCCAGCCATTTTAGGTGCCCTTGTCACTTCAGCAATATCTTCAACGTTTTTAATAACTTTATTTAAGATTTCTTTCCCTTTATCTGTAAACATAATATCTCTACCTAAAAACATTACCACAACTCTTACCTTATTTCCATCCTCTAAAAAAGTTCTAATTCTTCTCACTTTAGTGTTAAAATCATGCTCGTCGATTCGTAATCTAAATTTCATTTCTTTTAATATTTGCTTCTTTTGTTTCTTTTTCGCTTCTTTTTCTCTCTTCTCTTTTTCGTATCTGTATTTTCCAAAATCCATAATTTTAGCTACTGGCGGATTAGAGTTTGGCGAAACCAAAACTAAATCGAGTCCTTCTTGATAAGCAATCTGTAGAGCTTTTTTCGTTTCCATTATGCCTAATTGTTCACCACTTTTTCCTATTACCCTAACTTCTTTCACCCTAATCTCTTCGTTTCTCAATGTTGTATCTTTTGATTTCTTAATACTTATCCCTCCTGTTCTTTTCTACACCTATAGTGTAGAAAACAATAAATATATAAATTAAAATGGGTGGAGTAAACTCCACCCAAGTATTTCCCATTAATCTTAAAACCCCTGACGGCTAAACTACCCGAGGTGGGAAGCAACTGGGTGGCTTCCGCTTTTCACATAAACAAATGTCCAAAAACTGGTGGGCCATGCGGGATTCGAACCCACGGCCTACTGATTAAGAGTCAGCCGCTCTACCAGCTGAGCTAATGGCCCACACTAAATATGGCACGCCCGGAGGGACTTGAACCCCCAGCCTGCGATTTTGGAGACCGCCGCTCTACCAATTGAGCTACAGGCGTGTTATTATTGGCTGGGAGGGGAGGACTCGAACCTCCATCGGCGGATCCAGAGTCCGCTGTCCTGCCATTAGACGACCTCCCAAGACAGATAGTATTATAACATTATTTTTTCAATTAGTCAACGCCTATTCTTTTCAATAATGAAATAATTTTTCTAATTTTATATTATTTTTTAATGAACAATAATATAATTTAAGTTTTTCTGAAAAGGAAATACTTTTATTATTAAGTTCTTCTTCTCCCAGCAAAATAAAATCATCAAATGTTCCATTAAAACTTATTTTATGATTTTGTATATACAATACATTTGGTTTAAATTCAATTAATTCGTCTATCCAATGAGTTACTATAATTATAGTTTTTCCAATTTTTCGAAGATTTTTTATTATATTCCATATTTTTTTTCTTCCATCATAGTCTAACCCTACTGTAGGTTCATCAAATACAATATATTTAGGGTCATAGGAGAGAATTGAGGCAATGGCTACTCTACGCATCTCACCACCAGATAAGGTAAAAGGATTTCTCTTTAAAAAACTTTTATTTAAACCGACAAGGTTTAGGATGTTATAAATATCATTTTGACTAATAGTTTTATTAAAATTTTTTGGAGCATACATTAATTCTTCTAATACTGTAGGTAAAAAAAATTGATTTTCTGGATATTGAAAAACAATACCAATTTTTTCTCTAATTTTTTTAATATCATTTTTTTGATCTTTTGTATATATTCCATCAACCAAAATTTCACCGTTTTTGGGTATTAGAAGGCCATTTAAGGTTTGTATTAAAGTTGTTTTACCTGAACCGGTTTTTCCTAAAACAACCCACATGGAATTCTCGTTTATTCTCCAAGTTATATCTTTTAAAGCAATAGTTTCAAATGGAGTACCTTCAGCATATGTATAAGAAACATTATTTATTTCTATTGGCATATATTTCTCTCCAAATCTTTTATAGATTTACCAGTATATTTTTTTACTATATTTTCAAAAGGAATTTCAACATTAAAATTTTTATTTTCTGACCAGTGATAAAATTTATCTCTATTATCATAAAATACAATTTTTCCTGAATCCAGAGCAACAATTTTTTCTACAAATTGTAAATCTTTTGCATGATGCGAAGCTATAATGATAGTTTTTCCGATAGTTATTAAATTTTTAATAACCTTGTATATTTCTTCACGACCTTCTGGGTCAAGCATTGTTGTAGGTTCATCCATCAAAATAAAATCAGGTTGCATTGCCAACATAGAAGCAATAGCTAATCGCTGTTTTTGACCGCCGGATAATGTGTTTGGATCCTTTTTTTCCAATCCTATTAAATCAGTAACATTTAAAGCCCAGTTAATTCTTTTTTTCATTTCATTTCTATCCAGCCCTAAATTCTCCAAACCAAAAGCAATATCTTCTTCAACAGTAACACCTACTATTTGATTTTCTGGATTTTGAAAAATATAACCTACATGTTTTTTTAGAAATAAAATCGATTCGTTATCATGAAAATTAATTTTTTTATTATATAAATAAACTTCTCCACTATCTGGAGACAATATGCCACTTAATAATCGTAATAAAGTTGATTTTCCGCTTCCATTAGATCCCACTATTCCAATTGGGATTTTATTTTCAAAATAAATATTTAAATTATTAAATATACATTTTTCGTTATAACTAAAATTAATTTTTTTTGTTTCAAGCATTATATTTTCACCGACTTATATAATCTAATACCGCCTTTTTTTGTAATTTCTGTAACATTTCCGAAAATTTTTTTCATATATTCTTTTATTCTACTTCCACCTTTATTATGAAAAGCAACTAATTGTAAAGTGCCTTCTTTTTTTAAATGTTTATACGAATTTTCTATTAAAGACATCCAGACCTTCTTACCAGCAACAATTGGAGGGTTGGATATAATTTGATCGAATATCTCATTTTTCCATGGTTCAAATAGATATCCTTGCCTGATATCAGCAAAAATATTATTATCTTTTGCATTTATTTTTGTAAATTCAACGGCTCTTTTGTTAATATCACTCATAAAAATGTCAATATCAGGATATTCCTTCTTTAAAGTAATACCAATAACTCCGTATCCGCACCCAATATCCAATATTTTTTTTCCAGTAATTTCAACATTTTCTAAGAGTATTTTTGTAGCTTTGTCTATTTCTTTTTTTCCATATACACCTGATGGTGCTTTAAATATATACGTATGACCATTTTTTAACTCAAGTGTTAATGTTTTCACTGTTAATTCAGTTTCGGGGTTTTCAATATAATAATGTTGAAACTTTGTCAGTTTTTTTCTTTTTTCTTTTTTCTTTTCATTATTTTGTTCTCCATATAATTTTATAACCTGTTCTGGAGTTAAATCTTTTAAGTCTTCTGGACCAAAAATTTTTTCATTTTTTTCTTTCATTTCATTCCTCCTGTTTAAACAATTCATTTAATGTTAGTAATATACCAAAATTATATTTATTATTAAATTGATATAATGTTAAACCGTTCGGAAAGTTAATATAATTTGCTCCGAAATTAAAAAAAATGCTAATGTTATTTTTATTTATAGGAATAGTGTAATCTAAACCAATAGCCAAAAAAACAGCATCTTCAAAAGTCCCCTTAAAAGCAGGCAGGCTTGTAACTATATTACCTGTTTTTATCCAATTCATTATTTTTAGATTTAAAGATATATTCATTTTTAAATTTTGAATGTTTGTAGTTATTCCTGTGAAAAAACCAAAATTTCCAATTTTAGTAGTAGTAGCATTTTCTGAATCATTTAAATCAAATGTATTCCATAATCCTGAATAAAGAGCTAAATTATTAAAATATATGGTTAGATTTGTTGATATATAGTTATTTAATTGAGGGTTATTGAGATTAAAATCAGAGTTTAAATTAAATCCTATGTTTTTATTATTTTTATTGTATGAAAGACCAAATGTTGGATATCCAGCCTTTACTTTTATATTGCTAATAGGAAATTCTAAAAAAACTCCATTTGAATATATACCTAAATTTGCTGAAAAAACTGATAAAGAAAATATAAATAAAAATAAAAAATAAAAAAGCCTTTTCATAAAAATCCCCCTTAAAATTAAAGATGGCCGGGCACCCCCGCGGCACACAGGAAGTACCGCTTATGGCTGCTCCCTTCCGGGCCTGACCAGGTTCGCGGGTTCCCGTTGCGCGGGACCCAGCCTATAGTAGGTCCCTAGAACCAATAGTATTATAATAGAAAAATGTTACATAATCCATAAATATTTATTAATTTCCCAATCAGTTACATTAATAGAAAACTCTTTCCATTCGGATTCTTTTAATTCAATATATTTTTCAAAAATATGGTTTCCAAGAACTGATTTTATTAAATCATCTTTTTTTAACTCTTCAATAGCTTCTTTTAAATTTCCGGGAAGATGGTCAATACCAACTTTATCTCTCTCTTCTGGTGTCATATGATAAATATTTGAAATTACAGGTGAAGGTGGTTCTATATTATTTTCAATTCCTTCTAAACCAGCAGCTAATAAAGTAGCCAATAGTAAATATGGATTAGCTGTAGGATCAGGACTTCTCACTTCAATTCTAGTACCTTTTCCACGTGCTGCAGGTACTCTTATTAAGGCACTTCTATTACTTGGGGACCATGCAATATTAACAGGTGCTTCATATCCAGGGACCAGTCTTTTATAACTATTAATTGTAGGATTAGCTATTGCAGTAATTGCTTTTATATGCTTTAGAACTCCGCCAACAAAATATCTTAATGTCTCGCTTAATTCAAATTCTTTATTTTCATCATAAAAAGCATTTTTACCATCTTTAAATAAACTTAAATGAGTGTGCATTCCAGATCCGTTTTCACCAAAAAATGGTTTTGGCATAAATGTGGCATGTAATCCTTTTAATAAAGCGATTGTTTTTACAACTAATTTAAAGGTTTGAATATTATCAGCTGTTTTAAGAGCTTCATCATAAGTAAAATCTATTTCATGTTGTGAAGGAGCAACTTCATGGTGTGATGCTTCAACGTTGATTCCCATTTCTTCTAAAGCTAATACAATATCTTTTCTTGTTTCTTCTCCTTGATCTATAGGTAATAAATCAAAATATCCACCATTATCTAAAAATTTTAATATAGGTTTATTTGATTGACTATCTTTTGGTAATAGGAAAAATTCTGGTTCAGGTCCAACATAAGCAGAAAATCCTTTTTCCTTTAATTTGTTTAATACCAATTTTAACCTGTATCGTGGATCACCTTCAAACGGAGTACCATTAGAATTATAAACGTCACAAATTAATCTAGCAGATTTATAACCTTGGTCTGTCCATGGATAAATTGCGAATGTTGAAGGATCAGGTCTTAAATACATATCAGACTCTTCTATTCTGACAAAACCTTCAATGGAAGAACCATCAAACATTGTTCCTTTTTCGAATGAATTTTTTAATTCATCCCATGGTATTTCTACATTTTTTAGCAAACCATTAATATCAGTGATTTGCAATCTTATAAATTTGACTTTTTCAGATTCAACTACTTTTAAAACTTCATCCCTCTCCACAATAAACACCCCCTATAAGTAATCTTATAGGGGGATTATATCATATTTTTTGATTTTTTTCAATAACTAATAATAAACATCTTTAATTATATTTAATCGACTTTAAAAAAGGATATTATGAATGTCAATTTTTCTGAACTTTTTTGTAGTTTTTCTGATTGAGCAATCAAAGTATTTATAACTTCCGTTTCATTATTGATAATATTTGTGAATTCCAATATTTCATTCTTTGAAACATTTAAGAAACTATTGATTTCTATTTTCTTATCATCAAATGATTTTAAAACGCTATTTTGTTCTTCTATGATATTTTTTAAAATATCAAAAACTCTATCTAATTCCAGAGTAAGGTTGTTTATTTCCGTCATATCTTTTTCAAATCTGTTCATTATTGAATCAAGATTATTTATATTTTCTTTTGAAGATTGTACTTCATTTAAGAGTATTTTCATATCATCGCCTATCAGTTTTATTTGGTTTGAAATATCTTCTGCAATATTGTTAGTTTCAACCGATAAACTTCTTATTTCGTCTGCAACAACAGCAAAACCTTTACCGGCTTCTCCCGCCCTCGCTGCCTCTATAGCAGCATTTAATGCAAGTAAATTGGTTTGTTTAGAGATATCGGTGATTTTCTCTACAAAATCAAAAACTTCTTCTACCTTTTTATTGAAATTTTCGAAACTAGAAGCTAAGTTCATTATTAAATTGTTTATTAATTCTGTTGTTTCTTTTGTTTCGCTTGTCATTTTTTTAGTTGTTGTATTAAATTGACTTAATTTATCAATTGTATTTTCTATAGTATTTGCTTCATTTAATATGTTGCTGCTATTATCAAAGAGCACTTCAATATTTTTATCTAAAGAATATAGAAATTCTTCCATATCATTCATTAAATTTCTAACACTTTCTACAACCTTTTCGATTGTAATTTTTGTATTTTCTAACTTTTCCGAAGAGGTATCAATTTCTTTTGAGGCAGTATTTAATCTATTTATATTTTCGTTTAAGTCTTTGAACATAGAAATTAAAAAGTCAAGTGTGCTATGTATTTTACTCATCATGATGCCTATTTCATCATTTTTTCTTCTTTCTAATTTAATAATATCTTTTAAATTCCCCTGTGATATGTTATCGAGATTCTTTACTACAACATGTAGGTCTTTAGAAAATCTTCTTCCCATATAAATAGAAATTATTATAGAAATTAAAATTATTACTAAAATAATATAAATTATCATATTTATAATTTTGCTCATATCAATATTTAAATTTAAAGAAATACGTGCTGTTTTAAATTCAGGTAAAGTAAAGTTACTTTTCAAGCTGATATTTAAATCTGTTTTTGTTTTGATTAATGGTTTAGAAATTTGAACGTACATTAATGGGAAAATTTGAGATGTTGTATAGAAGCTTCTAGCTTCTTTTTTCAAAATAGTTTCTGTAATAAACTTGTTTATATTAGATGGATTAAATTTAAGATTTGAAGTAGGTATATTGCCAAATAATGGCGTTCCTGTAGAAGAATAAATTACTATATATGCATCAATTAAATTACCTATTTCTACGATATCATCATATCCGAATTCTTTTAAACCGGCCAATATTCCAACAATTTTTTGTGTTGATACAGGGTCATAAACTGGGGTTAATGTTAGAAAAAAAGGTTTATTATCTATAAAAATAACCTTGCTTAATCCATAAGAAAGATTTTTTGAAATTATTTGGATAGAATTCATTTTAACAAAATTAAGTATATTTAAGTTTTTTAAATTATCTTTGCCAGGGACATAACTTTCAGCTTTCTTTTGAATTTTATAATTTTCTCCTTTTATTGAAATTTCAAAAGCATTTTTCTTTGTAAATATTTTAGGGTTAATAAGCCACAGTTGGATTCCGTCTAATTTTTGCAAATCAGCATATGGTTGTAATAAACTATATCTTTCTATAATTGAAATAGATTTTGAAGCGGCTTTTCTTTTTAAATCAGTACTTCTACTGATAGCATTCAAAAAATCTTCTAAATTTTTGATATTTTCTTTTATTTTATTTTCAAATATTGAAAATAAGGTAGAAAGGGTTTTATCATAATTTTCAATAAAGAAGTCTTCGAATTTTTTGTTTACATCATTATTTAAATTTTTTAGTTGTTCTGAAATATTTTGATTATAGTCATTAATTTGTTTCTCTAAAAGTTTATTATAATTTGAAAATTGCTCTTTATAACTATTTTGAATATTTGAAATTTGGTTGTTTACATTTTTTATTATTAATTTTTCCTGAGATTTAATCGAATTATTCACGAAAAAAGATACTATTAATAAAGGAACTACGGAAAGAATAAGAATAATAAGCCCAATTTTAAATCCCATTGAGCTAAAAAAATTAATTTTAAATTTAGAGTCTTTCAATTTTGCCCCCTCCTATATTTTAGTTTAGTTTATTATACCAAATAATTATACCAAAAAATATTATATAAATACAAGTATATAATATTGAAAAAAATATATAATCTTATATAATTTCTTATAAATGCATATAAATACTAATAATTATAAAAAAATAAAAAAATTAATATTAGCTTGAAAATATTGAGCTGTAATTAATTTTTTATTTTATGATATAATATAAATAAAAGAATATTAATTTTGTTAAAAGTAGGAGGAATAATATGAATGATGGAGAATTTAAGAAAGAAAATAAAATAGAAATGAATATTTCTCATAAAGAGCTGAAAGACAAAGAAAAAATTCCTAAAAACAATAATAAGTTGTTAATCTTTTTGCTATTTTTAAATCTCCTATTATTAGGAGGTATTAGTTATTTGCTTTTTGAACAATTTACATTTAAAGTCTCAGTGAAAGAAGATATAAGAATAATAAAAAATAAAGTAACAGAATTCGAAGGATTAAATAATAATCTTGAAAAGTTAAATAATAATTTTCAAATTTTAGATATAATAAATTCTAACACAAGACAAATACCGGATATTTTAATAGAATTGGGAGAAAATAAAAAAATCTTAAAAAGTTTCAATCTTAATGAACTTAATAAACTGATTGAGGGAATTAAGGGGAATAATAATTCAAATTTAACAAATGAGTTTAAAACATTTGAGGATGCAATTAAAACAGAATTAAATACAACTTTAGATAAAAAATTTAATCAATTGTTAAAAAAAATATCCATTTTGCCTAACGAAACAAGACAAGAACAATCTGGATTTAAAGATTTGAATACAAAGATCATTGGCATAATAAATGATGTAAATGAAATCAAGAATAATGTTTTTAGTTTGACTCAAAGCTTAAATAAAGAAATTAAAAATAGTATTGAAATAGATAAAAAAATAGACAATATTTATTCAAATACAAGCTCATTAAAAGTAATGGTAAACGATATGTCTAAAGAAATAGATAAAAAATATATATCTTTAAGTAATAAAGTAATGGTGATTGATAAAAAAATATCTGCAATTAAAATAGAAAATTATAATGATAAGTTTCTTGAATTGGAAAAAAGATTTCAAAACATTGAAAGCGACATTTTAAATTTTGAAAATTATTTTGAAAAATCACAAAATAAATATTATAAAAAAATAGAATATATATTAAATAAAAAAGACATTCTATCTCAAATTGAAAAATTAAATAATTATATTGAAAGTGAAGAATTTAAATTGATAGAAATGGTTGATATGTATAAAAAAATAGTAATTGAATATGGAGAATTTCCTAATGATGATGAAGTAAAAAAATTATTTTTAAGTATATCTGAAAAAGTTCATAATAAACTTTTTAACGTTATAAATAATGAAATAAGTTATGTAGAAAAATCGGAATATAATGAAAGCATAAAAAAAGATATAAACTATTTAACTTTTGTAGTTTCTGAATTTCCTCAGGTTAAAGATTATAAAAAAGAATATGATAGTCTGAAACAATCTCTGGAAAAATTAAAGAAAATAGAAGTAGAAAAAATCAATGAGTATAACAATATGGTAATAAATGAAATAGATAGTTATTTAGCATTATTCAGTAAAAAATTTATTTCTGAAGAAGAAGTAATAAATGCGTATAAAGAAAAGATATTAAAAATAAACCCGGAACTTTTGAATGAAAGAGTTAAAGAAAGATATTTAAAAATAATAGAAAAAACTAAGGAAATATTGGGGGAAAAGTATATCTGGTAGGTATTTTAGGAGGGAGAAAAAATGGCAATTAAAAAAAGTAGAACAGAGAGAAATTTATTAATTGCATTTGCAGGTGAATCACAGGCAAGAAATAGATATGATTTTTTTGCAGGTGTTGCCAAAAAAGAAGGATATATAAAAATTCAAAAAGTTTTTTTAGAATTGGCAGAAAATGAAAGATCACATGCGAAGAATTTTTTTAAACATCTGGAAGGTGGGGATTTAAAAATAGAAGCGACTTTCCCAGCTGGAAAAATTGGAAATACAGTGGAAAATTTAAAAATGGCAATAGAGGGTGAAACATATGAATATACAGAATTATATCCTAAATTTGCAAGAATAGCTGAGGAAGAGGGATTTAAAAATATATCGATTCTTTTTAAATCTATAGCAGTAGCAGAAAAACATCATGCTGAAACTTTAAAAGAGTTATTGGAAGAATTGGAAAAAGAAAGTATATTTAAAAGTCAAGATAAGGTTTTGTGGAAATGTGAAAAATGCGGATATATTATGGAAGGATACGAACCGCCAGAAAAATGTCCGGCATGTAATCATCCTAAAGCGTATTTTGTAAAAATTGAAAGATAAAACAAAAGCAGGTATTACAAAATGTAATACCTGCTTTTTTAAGATGGCGTGCCCGACTGGATTTGAACCAGCAACCTTTGGATCCGCAGTCCAATGCTCTATCCAATTGAGCTACGGGCACATGAAAATAGGTAAAAAAAATGGCGGAGAGGGTGGGATTTGAACCCACGGAGGGTAATAACCCTCACTTGCTTAGCAGGCAAGCGCCTTCGGCCACTCGGCCACCTCTCCGACGCGAAACAATTATAACATGAATATTATTCTTTGTCAATACTTTTTACGTAAATTTTTGGGTCGTATTCGTTTAACTTTTTTTCAATTATTTTTAATAATTCCTCGAAACCTTCGGTTATATCTACTTCTTCTGAATTCCTTTCATATCTCAATTTAACTTCAACTTTTCCCTCTTTCATTTTTTTACCTAAAATAATTTTTAGAGGTATTCCGATTAAATCGGCATCTTTAAATTTAAATCCTGGGGAAGCATCTCTGTCATCATATAAAACATCATATTTTCCTTTTAATAATTTATATAATTCTTCAGCTTTATCTGATAATTCTTTCTGTTTCATAGAAACAGGTATAATTACAAGTTCAAAAGGTGCAATGTTTCTTGGCCATATGATACCATAATCGTCATGTAATTGTTCAACTATAGCTCCTAATGTTCTTGAAACACCCCAACCATAACAACCCATTATAAATGGTTTTTGCTTTCCGTCTTCTGCAGTGTAGTATGCATGTAATTTTTCTGAATATTTAGTTCCTAATTTAAATACCTGACCAACCTCTATACCCTTAATTTCTTTTAAAGGTTTTCCGCATTTTGGGCATGGTTCCCCTTTTGAAACCATTCTTATATCAGTATAAACATCAATTTTGAAATCTCTATTTATATTTACATTTACATAATGCTTATCTTTTTCCATCCCTCCAACAACAAAATTTTTCATATTTTTTATGCTGTAATCAGCAACAATTTTTACATTTTTAATTCCAACAGGACCAATAAATCCAATTTCTACCCCGAATTCATTTTTAATTTCTTCTGGTTCTCCCATGGATAGAGTTTGATCTCCAAAATATGCTTTGAGTTTTGATGTATTTAATTCATAATCTCCGCGAATTAAGGCTAATACCCAACCTTCTCTTCCTTTGAAAAGAAGAGATTTAACAATTTTTGTTTTATCAACATTTAGGAAGTTAGCAACATCTTCAATAGTTTTTACATCTGGAGTATCTACTTTTTTCATTTCTTGTTCTGTTTCATTTGATTCTTCGAAAATAACATTTGAAACTGCTTTTTCATCAGTAGCGGAATAACCGCAATCACAGTAATAAATTGTACTTTCGCCATATTCAGCTTTTACTTGGAATTCATGTGAGTCACTTCCACCAATAGCGCCTGTATCGGCTTCAACAACTAAATAATCCACACCTAATCTTTCTAAAATTTTTTCGTAAGCCTTATAAAAAGCTTTATATGTTTCATCTAATGATTCTTCTGAATCGTGGAAAGAATAAGCATCTTTCATTATGAATTCTCTGGCTCTTAATACACCAAATCTTGGTCTTATTTCATCTCTGTATTTGTTAGCTATTTGGAATAAAGATATTGGTAATTGTTTATATGATCTCAATTCATTTTTAACTATAGTTGTAATCATTTCTTCATGAGTTGGTCCTAAAGTAAAGTCTCTGTTATGTCTGTCTTTTAATTTCATCATTTCTGGACCATAATCATCCCATCTTCCGCTTTCTTGCCATATTTCAGCTGGTTGAATAATTGGCATCAATATTTCTTGTGATTCAATATTTTCCATTTCTTCTCTTACGATTCTTTCTATTTTTTTGAGGACTTTATTACCTAATGGTAAATAGGTATAAACTCCTGAGGCGGTTTTTCTGATAAATCCACCTCTTATTAATAATTCATGACTTTTAATTTCAGCATCATTAGGAACTTCTTTCAAAGTAGGTGCATAATATTTTGACATTCGCATCTTTATTCCTCCTATTTTTGAATTTAGATTTGTTTAATTTTAACATATCATTTTAAATAATACAACTTTTAATGGTAAAAAAAATATGAAGCGGGATAAATAATAATGATTGAAATTTTAAAAACTTCTTAATTATACACAGTATTCTATATGGTATAATATAATAAACAAGAAAAATAAGATAGGAGGATATAAAATGAAAAAATTTTATGTGACAACCCCCATATATTATGTTAATGCTGAACCACACATAGGTTCAAGTTATACTACTATAGTAGGAGATATAATTTCACGATATAAAAGAATGAGAGGATATGACGTTTTTTATTTAACTGGAACAGATGAACATGGCCAAAAAATTTTACAGGCAGCTAAAGCAAAAAATATAGATCCTCAGGAGTTATGTAACGAATTATCAGGAAAATTTAAAACATTATGGGAAGAATTACAAATTACAAATGATTATTTTGTTAGAACAACAGATGAGCAACATATGAAAACAGTACAATTTTTTGTAGAAAAAATGTTGGAAAATGGAGATATATATAAGGGAAAATATGAGGGATGGTATTGTGTTCCTTGTGAAACATATTGGACAAATGAAGAAATTGAAGAGAAAGATGGTAAAAAAATATGTCCATCATGTGGTAGAGAAGTAAATTGGGTTGAAGAAGAGAATTATTTCTTTAGACTTTCAAAATATAATGAACCTCTAAAGAAACATTTTAAAGAAAATCCGGATTTTGTAGAACCGGAATTTAGAAAAAATGAAATGTTAAAAATATTAGAAAGTGGATTAAAAGATTTGAGCATAACCAGAACAACATTCAATTGGGGAGTTCCTATGCCCAATGATCCTAAACATGTAATATACGTTTGGGTAGATGCATTAATAAATTATGTAAGTGCATTAGGTTATCCGGAAAATAAAGAATTATTTGAGAAATATTGGCCAGCAGATTTACATTTAATTGGAAAAGAAATAAATAGATTTCATTCTTTAATTTGGCCAGCGATGTTAATGTCTGTTGGATTACCATTACCTAAAAAAGTTTTTGCTCATGGTTGGTTGACGGTAAACGGTCAGAAAATTTCTAAGTCATTAGGTAATGCTATAGATCCAAGAGTTTTAGTAAAAGCCTATGGCAATGATGTTATTAGATATTATTTAATGAGAGATATTGTTTTTGGCAAAGATGGAGATTTTTCAGAAGATAATTTAATTACAAGATATAATTCGGATTTGGTAAATGATTTAAGTAATCTTGTTCATAGAACATTGTCCATGGTAAATAAATATTTTGATAGCAAAATACCAGAGCCCTCCGAAAAAGCAGAAGTGGATAATCAATTACATGACTTAATAAATTCCACAATTGAAAAATATGAGAATTATATGGATAAATATTTATTTACTCATGCATTAGAAAGTCTATGGGAATTAGTAAGGTTTACAAATAAATATATAGATCTTACTGAGCCATGGTTGTTAGGGAAAGATGAGTCTAAAAAGATGAGATTAGCAACTGTTATGTATAATTTAATGGATTCTATCAGAATTATTGGTTTATTAATTTCTCCGATAATGCCGGATACAGCTATTAAAATATTTGAAAAATTATCAATCGAAGAGCCAGAAAAATATATTAACAATGAAAATATAAAAATAGGATTGCTACAATCTGGTAAAAAAGTAAACATTGGAGATCCAATATTTAAAAGAATTGATGTAAAAAAATGGGAAAAAGTAATAGTTATGAAAAAGGAGGAAGGAAAAATGGAAGAAAAGAAAGTTGAAGCAAAAAAAGAAGAAATAATGGAAAATGTTTTAATAGACATCGATTATTTTAAAAATGTTGATTTAAGGGTAGCAAAGATTTTAGAAGCAGAAAAAGTAAAAAAATCAAAGAAATTAATAAAATTACAATTAGATTTGGGTGAATTAGGAAAAAGACAGATAGTAGCAGGTATAGCTAATTATTATGAACCAGAAAATTTAATTGGAAAACGAATAATTATAGTAGCTAATTTAAAACCGGCTAAACTAATGGGAATAGAATCAAACGGAATGTTATTAGCAGCAAAAATAAACGATAAATTAGTTTTACTAACAACTGATGGTGATATCGAACCAGGAGCTAAAATTTCGTAATTTAGGAGGGTAATTTTTAATGAGTGATATTTTAAATAGATCGTTTGAACAAGAACTTAAAGAATCATATCTTTTATATTCACTTAGTGTAATTACAAGTAGAGCTATTCCTGATGTTAGAGATGGGTTAAAACCAGTTCAAAGAAGAATATTGTATTCAATGGATGAGTTGAATTTAAGACATACAGCAGCTTATAAAAAATGTGCCCGTATTGTTGGTGAAGTAATGGGTAAATATCACCCTCATGGTGATGCTGCAATTTATGATGCACTTGTAAGAATGGCACAACCATTTAGTTTAAGATATCCATTAGTAATAGGTCAAGGAAACTTTGGTTCAATAGATAGAGATCCTCCAGCTGCAATGAGGTATACAGAAGCTAAAATGCATGAGCTGGCAGAATATATGCTAATGGATATAGACAAAAATACCGTAGATATGTTAGATAATTTTGATGGTTCTTTACGAGAACCATCTGTTTTGCCAACAAGGATACCAAACTTATTAATGAATGGCGTAAATGGTATAGCAGTTGGTATGGCAACAAATATCCCATCCCATAATTTAAATGAATTAGTTGAAGGTATTAAAAAATTAATTGACAATCCAAATTCAACAACAGACGATTTAATGGAGTACATAAAAGGGCCAGACTTACCAACTGGTGGTATCATTGTTGATGGAGATAAATTAAAAGATATTTATAAAACAGGTAGAGGTTCTTTTCATATAAGAGCTAAATATGAGTTGGAAGAAAATAAAAATGGATTAAGTATAGTTATTAAAGAAATACCTTATGGTGTTCCAAAATCAGATTTAATAACTCAAATTGCTAATTATGTTACAAAACAAAAGGAAAATAAAAAAGATGTAGGGATAAAAAATATCAGAGATGAATCAGATAAAGAAGGTATCAGAGTAGTAATAGAATTAAAAAAGAATGTAAATCCTCAAAGAATAATAAACCAATTATTAAAACATACATCTTTACAAATATCTTTTGCAGTTCAAATGACGGTTATAGACAAAAGAAAACCTCGAGTAATGAATTTAAAAGAGATATTGCAGGCATTTATTGATCATAGAGTAGATGTAGTAACAAGAAGAACACAATTTGAGTTGGATAAAGCAAGAAAAAGATCTCATATTGTGGAAGGGTTAATGAAAGCATCAGAAGGTATTGAGTCTGTTATAGAAATAATCAGGCAATCTGAAGGAAGAGAAGATGCAATAAACAGTTTAATGGAAATAATAAACGTAACTAAAGAACAAGCTAATGCTATAGTAGATATGAGGTTGATTAGTTTATCAAAACTAGAAGGAGAGAAATTAGAAAAAGAATATGCAGAATTAACTCAAAAAATTAAAAATGCTATGGAAATTTTAAATAATAAAGAAAAATTATTTGAAGTAATAAAAGAAGAATTAGAAGAAGTAAAAACAAAATTTGGTGATGAAAGAAGAACAAAAATTACTAATCAAGGTTCTAAAATAGAAGAAGCGGATAACATTGAAGAAGAAGATCTTGTTATAGTATTAACCCAGTGGGGATATATAAAAGCGATGAAAAGTGATGAATACAAAGTTCAACATCGCGGTGGTAAAGGTTCAAAAGCGATAAAAAAATCTGATAATGATTTTATTATTCAGGTTTTGCAAACCAATAGTCTTTCAAGATTGTTGTTTATAACATCAAAAGGAAAGGCTTTTGAGCTTTATGCATATAATATAGAAAAGAGTACGAAGGAAACAAAAGGGAAACATATAAGTACATATTTATACTTAGATAATGATGAGAAGATAAAAACAATAATACCTATAGAAAACGAAAAGGATATTGAAAATAAATACATTATGCTATTTACGAAAAATGGTGTAGTAAAGCGAACATCATTAAGTGAATTTTCAAATATTAGAAAAAATGGCTTAAAGGCAATCACAATTAGAGAAGATGACATGGTTGTGGATGCATTAATAGTAGATGACAATGATGAAGTGCTAGTAATAAGCAAAAAAGGTATGAGTTTAAGATTTAAAGTTTCTGATGTTAGAGCAATGGGAAGAGCTGCTTCTGGTGTGAGATCTATAAAATTGAGAGAAAACGATAATGTAGTAAATGCAGTAAAAGTAAATGAGGAAAAAAGTATGTTATTAATTACTGAATATGGATATGCTAAACGAGTAAATTTTGAAGACTTTAGACTTCAAAATCGAGGCGGAGTAGGATTGAAATGCGTTAAAGGTACATCACGCATAGGAGATATAGTAAAAGCTTTAACTGTTGATGAAGATAGCCATATTATAGTATTTACAAAATTAGGTAAAGCAATTAGAGAAGAAGTTTCTACAATATCTACATTGAGTAGATATGCAATTGGGGTAAGAGCCATTAGATTGGATAAAGAAGATATAGTAGCAGATGCAGCAGTGGTGGTTGAAGATGAGTAAAGAATTAAACCATCCAGCGGATATATTATTTAAATTATCTGGCAATACATTAGGAGATATGTTGGAAGATTTATTTGATGCATTTAATAAGATCTTTAATCCAATTGTTGGAGGATTAAAAAAAGAATACATATATAATATATCTAAAAAAGAAATTGATGATATAGTATTTGATATAGGTAATTATTCCTTAAATAAAATATATGAAGGTTTTTTTCCATCGAAGGTTGAAGTTATAAATGAAGATGTAAAAATATATTTTTCTGAAATAATAGAATTAAAAGGAGATATGGAAATAAAAGCAATAGCTTATCCGAAAGTTATAGAAGATGAAAATTCTATTTCGTTGAAGGTTATATTTGATATTTAAGAAAATTGAAGAGGTGCAGTATTGTCTTATGAAAAAAATAACAGAAAAACAAAAAAAAATTTTAGAATATATAGAATTTTATATCAGAGTAAAAGGTTATCCGCCTTCAATGAGAGAGATAAAAGAATATTTTAATTTAAAAAGTGTTTCGACTATCTATTCTCATTTAAAATCACTGGAAAAAAAAGGTTTTATAGAAATATCTGGAAAATTTAGAGGTATAAAAGTTTTAAATCAAAAAGATTTTGGGATTATAAAAGTAGATGGTGAGTATATTGAACAAAAAATAAATTTATATGATGCTCCAATATACATAAAAAGTATTTCTGGTATTAAATTAATTAGCACATCTGAATATAAAAATATAATTGTAAAAGATGACATGAATAATTATCCTAAAAATACTCTTTTGATTTTTAATGAAAAAAACGTAATTATAGGAATAATAAATTTAAAAGAGGTGATGATAGATGAAAATAGCTATTGGTTCTGATCATGCAGCATATAAAATGAAAGAACATTTAAAAGACTATTTAGAAAGTAAAGGGATTGAGGTTATAGATGAAGGTCCATATACAGAAGATAGAGTTGATTATCCAGTATATGCCAAAAAAGTTTGTGAAAGAGTAATAAAAGGAGAAGCAAAATATGGAATATTAATGTGTGGTACAGGTTTAGGGATGTCTATTGCTGCTAATAAAGTGAAAGGTATTAGAGCAACGCTTGCATATTATCCAAAAATGGCTGAACTTGCAAGGCAACATAATAACGCAAATGTATTGGTTTTAGGTGGTAGAACTATGGGCTTTGAACTTGCTGAATGGACAGTGGATACATTTTTGAATACAGAATTTGAGGGAGGGAGACACGAAAGAAGGATTAATATTATATCCGAAATGGAGGAAAATTTATGAAAGTTGTATATGATCCAAGGCATGTTTTTTATTCACCTAAAAATGAACTTAATGGTTATGAAATGATAGATAATATAGATAAACCTGGAAGGATAGAAACAATTAAAGAAATTTTACAATTAAAATATGGAGATATTATAGTTGGATCAAAGGATTATCCAAGATCATATTTATATTTTGTTCATTCATCGGATTATGTAAATTGGCTTAAAGAAAAACAATATACTCTGGAAGATAATCAAGAATATTTTCCAAAAGTTTTTGGATATGATATGTGTATGGATACAAAAACGCCTGTTGGTAAAAATACATTTGAAATGGCTTGGATAAGCGCAAAATGCTCCTTAACAGGCGCATCATTATTATTGGAAGGTGAAGAATTGGCATATTCGTGTTCAAGACCGCTTGGACATCATGCTGGAATTACATATTGCGGTGGTAGATCTTACTTTAATAATGCAGCATTGGCAGCAAGATATCTTCAAAAAAATGGAGATATTTATATAGCAATATTAGATTTGGATTTTTATGCTGGAAATGGAACTCAAGAAATTTTTTATGAGGATAACACTGTTTTAACAATTAGTATTCATGGAAATCCTTCTAATCATTATCCATATATTTCCGGATTTGAATGGGAAATTGGCGAGAATGAAGGTAGAGGATATAATATTAATTTTCCTTTAAAAGATGGAATTAATGGACGAACTTATTTGCGTGTATTAGAAAAGGCGTTGTTGGAAGTAGAAGATTTTGATCCAGATTTTCTTATAATACCATTTGGTTCTAATACTCATGAGAAGGATTTGACGACTACCTTTAATCTTAAAGATAATGATTATAGAGAAATTGGTGAAATGATTTCATACTTAAATATTCCTAAATTAATAATTCAAGAAGGAGGATTTAACTCACAAATCAATGAAAAAGTAGTAGATAATTTGTTTAATGGATTAAACATTTGAGGTGAATATTTTGAAGGAAGTATTTTTTGAAGTAAATGATATAAAAAAGGTCAGAATATTAGTTGTAGAAAATCACTACAATAAATATATTAATGAGAAAAAGTATAATAATTATATTATTTATGATAAAAAAATTGAATTGATGAACAAAATGAAATTAAATAATTTTATTCCTCTAATAGGAAATGAGAATTTAAAAAGTTTTGATAAATACTTAACTTTACTGTTGAAATTGTCGGAAGTTACAATAAATTCTGTTAATGTATTTGGAGGATATAGCGTATTGGATTTTTCTGGATATACGCTTGAAAATATTGGTATAAATAATTATTCATTTTTCCCAACGACACTCAGCTCAGCTATTATGTTACCTATAAAAGGAAAATATTACCTAAATTTTAATTGGAAAAAAGATTATTTAATTCAAAAAGGGTATCCACAACAAATTATTATAGATACGAAGTTTTTTGAATCTATACCCCAACGAGAATTTAGAAATATGTTTGTTATTCCATATATATTAGGTAGAATTTTAAATTCTAAAATAGCTAATCTCGCATTAAATTATTCAAAAATGAATTTTTCAAATATTGATTTGCAGGATTTTGTTTTTTATTCAATAAAACAATGGGTTTATTATATAAAAAATGAAAACAATATATTTCCTGGAGAAAATGTTATCCGTTTATTTTATAATAAAAAAACAGGCTTTAATAAAAATTATGTTGAGGTTTTTGCTATAAGTTTTATAATAGAATTATATATTTCATGGTATTATGGTTTTCTCGATTTTGAAACGTTTGAGAAAATAGAAAAAGAGATATTAAATAATTTTAATGTTTCTTATAAACTGATAGAAACAATAGATTTTAAAACATTTAACTGTTCGAATAAATTTGTCCTCTTTACTTCTTCAGGGAAGCTTATAGAATATAAAATCTCCTGCGAAGAACTTAAAACGATTTTAAAAGAAGTAAAGGAATATTTTAGAGGTGGATTTTTGTGATAAGAAATAAAAAAAATTGGAGTTTAATTTTTATAACGGCTTTATTAATAATAATTCCAATGGTTCTCGCTATAGTTACCTCATATACACTATATTTAAAGTATAAAATTAGAAATCTTGAAGTTAAAATAAATGAATTAAAAGAAACAAGTAAAACAGAAAATATTAAGGGGAATAATTCACAACAGGTACTTAATCTTAATCTTGAGGAAATAGATAAATTTCTTAATATAAAACCTAAAGGTATAATTGAAAAAGAAAAAGTTGACATATTTTATTTAATAAAAGAATCAAAGAGCAGTTTTCAGAATAGAGAAACAGGTGGAATAACCTTGATGAAAGAAAAAGACGCTTTTTTTCATGGAGTTGATTCTTTAGAGCATAATAAAGGATATTTTTTAACGAAAATTGCAACGGATTTATATTCTTTTTATTCTGAAACTGCAAATTATGGGGAACAAAAAGTATTTACTGTTCAATTAAGATTATATCTTACAGAAGAAGATGCCTTTTTTACAACTTTAACTTTGCGAAATGCTGGATTACCAGTTTTCGTATATAGGGGAAGATTTCAAAATAGTGGTAAGAATTATTTTGCTATATGTGCTGGATTATTTGCAGATATAGATGAAGCAAAAGAATATATGAAAAATATTAATGAGAAAAAGATATTACAATTAACAGGATTAAGCATAAAAGATAGATTTTTAAAAAGTTTTGAATTAATAGGGGAAGAGAATAATGAAAAGAAATAGTATAATTTTTATTTCATTATTGATAATTATAGCGGGATTGCTATATACTATAAAAACATCAGATAATTTAAAAATAAAAAATAGAGAATATAAAAAAATAGATTTATCAAATTTTACAATAGAAGATTTAGTTGCAATTCCAGGAATTGGCTTTAAAAGAGCTGAGGAGATAAAGAAATATAGTGAAAATATAGGATTTTCTTCTATAGATGATTTAAAAAATATATCGGGCATTGGCGAAAAAACATTTCAAAAAATTAAGAAATATTTCTATTTATCTCAAAGTACATATACTCTAAAAGAAAATAAAAAAATCAATATTAACTTAGCGGTATATAGTGAGTTATTAAAATTACCGGGTATAGGTCCTATAAGTGCTAATAAAATAATTACATATAGAAAAATAAAAAAGATAGAAAGTTTAGATGAATTAAAAAAAATAGGATTTAGCAATTCTCAAATAAATAAAATTAAGGGAGTTGTGGAATTTTGAAAATATTTTTACATGTTTGTTGTGCGCCAGATTTAGTATTAGCTCATAAAAAATTAATGAAGAAAAAAATAGAATATACAGCTTTTTTTTATAATCCCAATATATATCCATATGAAGAATATAAAAAAAGATATGAAGCATTTTTGAAATTAAAAAAAATATGGAAATTTGAAGAAATAGAACATAATTATGATCATGGAGACTTTTTGAATATAATGAAAAACGTTGATACGAAAAATGAAAATATTAGATGTTATAAATGTATGTATTTTCGAATGGAAAAAGCTGTAGTTGAAGCTAAAAAAAGAGGATATAAAATATTTTCTACTACTTTATTATCAAGTCCCAGAAAAAATCATGAAGATATAAAAAAAATAGCTTCGGAATTAAGTGAAAAGTATGATATAGAATTTTATTATGAAAATTTCAGATCTAATAATGCAATTTCAAAAGGAGCAAAATTTTGTAAAGCCAATAATATTTATAGGCAACAATATTGTGGATGTGAATTTTCTTTAATAGAGGCAGAAGAATTAAGAAAAAAGTCCTTTGAAAAAAGAAGAAAAAATTTATCTGAAAAAATGGATTTTGATTTTGTATATTTAATGGATCGAGAATTATTAAAAATACCGGAGGATTTATATCCAAAGTATTTGTATAAACATGGATTAGAAATATTAAAAGATTTAAAACCAAAGATGATTTTAATACGAAAAGATATAGCAAAAGATTTAGGTATAAAAAATGGAAGAAATAAAATTGGGAATTGGAAATCGAAATTTATTGTTATATAGGGGGATAATATGGAAATTATAGAATTAGAAATACTTAGCAAAACAAAATATATCAAAATTCTTAGAGAAGCCATGAAATACTTCTTAAGATTAAATGATTATGATGAAGAAGAACAAATATTTTTTATGGAATTAGCTTTAAATGAAGCTATTGCAAATGTTATAGAACATACATATAATTTTGATGAAAATAAAAAGATTTTAATAAAGTTTGAAATAGAAAAGAATATTTTTAGTGTGTATATAAGAGATTTTGGTGAAAAAATTGATAGAGAAAAAGTTAAATCAAGAGATTTGGATGATATAAAAGATCATGGTCTTGGTGTTCATATTATAACTCAGGTTTTTGATGAAATGATGTGGAAAGATATTAATGAAGAGGGGAATTTATTAATATTAAAAAAGAACTTGGGGGACTAGAAATGGCGATAACAAAAATAAAAACAACAGAAGATAGAATAAAAGCATACTTAACTTTAATATATGATGGAAGAATACCAACAGATAGAGAATTATTGAAAAGTCTTCATTCTGCGGGAATAAAGCATGGTATAAAATATGATGTATTAAGAAGTTTGGCTTTAAATCCAGTTTATAATGAAGCTATTGTTGTAGCTGAAGCAACATTACCAGAAAAAGGTGAATCAGGATATGTAGAATTGTTTAAATTAGATGAAAAAAAAGAAGTAAAAAATAATGAGAAAATAGATTTTAGGGAATTTGCAAAAAACATTATTACAGTAGAAATAGGAGAAAAAATAGGGATTATACATCCACCAAAATTGGGTAAACCGGGAAAAGATATATATGGACAAAAAATTCCCGGACGTCCAGGAAATCCTGCAAAGGTTGTTTTGGAAAAGAATGTTGAAAAAGATGAGAAAGGAAATATTATAGCAGTTGCTTCAGGAGAATTGAAAATAAGAAAGGATATTGATGGAACAGTATATATTAGTATTGAGGAGATTTACGAGATTAATGGTGATGTTGATTTTAACACGGGGAATATTAGATTTCCAGGAAAAGTCTTAATCAGAGGGTCAGTTCGTCCGGATTTTATAGTTGAAGCAGATGGAGATATTGAAATATATGGAGAAATAGAGCTGGCTAAAGTAATTTCAAAACAAACTGTAAAAACAAATGGAATAAAAGGTGGAAATAAAGGATATATTAAAGCAAAAAATATTTTTGCAAGATTTGCTGAGAATGCTATATTAGAAGCAGAAGAAGCAATTTCTATAGATAAGTCGATGATTAATTGTAAAGTTCTTTCTGCAAAAGAAGTTATCTTAGATGGTTATAACAGTAAAATAGTAGGAGGAAAAATAAAAGCATTGAAAAAGGTAGAAGCTTATTATATAGGAAGCCCGATGGGAGTAAATACTGAGGTTGAAGTTGGAGTTGATCCGAAATTATATGAAGAATATAGAAATTTAATAGAAATTACAAAAAAAGATACTGAAGAATTAAAAGCTATAACTCCACAGATTAATTCATTGCTAAAAAAAGTAAAACAAATGAAAGTGAAAAATGAAACGGTTTTATATATAAAAAAATTAATTGATAAAGCTACTACTGTGAAAGCCAGAGTTGAAGAAAATAAAAAAAGGATTATTCAGTTAAAAAAACTGATAGAAGAATCAAAGAGTGAAGGAATAGTAATTGCCAGAAAAATGTTGTATCCTGGCGTATCAATAAGAGTTAATAATAAATTATTAGCACCAGAAAAAGGGATAAGTAGTGTTCAAATAATGAATATAAATGATGAAATTAAACTTTATGCTTATGTACAGGGGGAATAATGAAAAATATGAAAAAATATTTTTTTATTATATTAATAATGTTTTTAATTGTATTTTCGTTTAGTGTTGACATTGCTGATTTTTATGTAAAGAATTTTAATACAGATGAAATGATTAACTCAAACAAAGTAAATATAAAAATTTTTGGTTATTTAAAAAAATATTTTGAAACGGGATATAGTGGATATTTAAGAGCTGCCAATGAATTAAGAGCAAAATATAATGAACTTTTAAACTTTGAGGAGAAAAATATTTTCGATATAATGGCTATGATAAATCCACAAACAACAATAGATCCAATAAAAAAGCTAGAAGAATTGAAAAATAAATATCCTAATTTTCAATTAGTAAATATATTACTTTTAGAGTTTGAATATAAACAGTGGTTAATAACGGGAGATCCAAAATTAGCAAAAAAAATATTAAATGAAATTGAATCAATAAAAAAAATAATGGGGTATACCCCATTTGTTGTGTATTATAAAGCTAATTTCCTTTTTAAATCTAGTATTTATGGTAATAAAGAAGAAGCCTATACAATAATAAAAAAAGGAGTTTTAGAGTTTCCAGAAAACAAGAAAATAATGGAAATATATTTAATAATTGCTGCCCAACTTGAGAAAGATAAAAAAGATAAAAATATTTTTGAAGAAATTTCTAAAGTGTATGTAAAAGAACCAGAAGTTAAAGAAAATATATTGTTACTAATTGCGAAACACTTTTTTGAAAGTAATAAAAAAGATTTTGCAAAACAAATAATTATAAATAAAATAATCCCAAATGTAAAAAATTCTAGAGTTTTACAGCTTAGTTATGAATTATTAGGAGATTATGCAGATACCAATGTGCAAAAAATGAATTATTACCAACAATCATTAAAATATAATTCAGAAAATGCAAGAATATTGTCAAAATGGGCATTATCAATGCTAAAGGTAGATGAAAATAAATATAAAACATTGGCAAGAATTGCATTGAATAAAGCTATATCGATAGATCCTAATATATCAACAGAAGCTCTGAAAGCTCTCAAAAATTTAAGAACAAAAGTGAAAATAGAAGTAATGGTAAATTATGTGCTACCGATAATTTTGTTTGTATCAGGTTCTCTTGGAATTTTGATTTATTATGAGAAAAGAAAAAAGAAAAAGGAAAAAGAACTTCTCTTAAAAGATGATGAAGAAGGTGAAAAAGATGATTGAAAAAAAAGTTTTGGATAAGGGATTTATTAAATTAGTAGATATGTTAGGCAACGATCGAACAGCAGTAAAAGCAGCAAGAGTTTCATATGGTAAAGAAACTTCAACTGATGAAAGAGATAAGAAATTAATACATTATTTAATGGAACATAAACATCATAGCCCTTTTGAACATCAGGTATTTACATTTCATGTAAAAACACCAATGTTTATAGCTCGACAATGGATGAGGCATAGGATTGGTAGTTATAACGAAATTTCAAGAAGATATACAACAAAATATGCAGAAGAATTCTACATTCCAGATCATATAAGAATACAGGATACTGTTAATAAACAGGGATCAATAAGAACAAATGATGAACATATGCAAAATAAAGCAATAAATATTATAAATTATACATATGATTATTTATTTGAAACTTATAATAAATTATTGGAAATGGGTGTAGCAAGAGAAATGGCAAGGATGGTATTACCAATGGGGCAATACACACAGTTTTATTGGACTGTAAATACCAGATCTTTGATGAATTTTTTAAATTTGAGAGCGGACTCTCATGCGCAATGGGAAATACAGCAATATGCTATTTCATTGGCAGAAATATTTAAAGAAAAATTACCCTGGACATATGAAGCATTCATAAAATATGAATATAGAGGGGATTTATTATAATGAAATTGCCAAATCTTGTAAAAGGATTAAACGCCAGGATTTTACATAAATCAAAAGATTTGGAAAATATAGAAATAATATATGCTGGCGCTTCAGATTTGATGAGTGATTTTTTAGCTTTTTCAAAACCGAATATGCTCTTAATAACGGGATTAGCTACACCGCAGACTCTTACAACTGCTTCAGTAATAGAAGCAAGCGCTATTTTATTTGTTCGTGGGAAAACTATACCTAAAAATTTTTTAGAAATTATTGAAGAATGTGAAATTCCTATTTTAACAACAGATTTTTCTATGTATTATACATGTGCTAAGCTCTATGAATATGGAATAAAGGATGCAATGGAAACTGATAAGGAGAATAGAAATGACATCTGAAAGTAATAAGTTATTGGAGAAATTATCACAATTTTTTTCTAATATAAAAATAGGAGAAATAATGACCTCACCAGCCATAGTTGTTACTCCTGAAACTTCAATTAAACAAGTGAAAAATATAATGAAAATAAAAAAAATTTCAGGGTTACCAGTGGTAAAGAGAGGTTTGAAATTAACAGGTATTATTAGTATAGAAGACATTATTAAAGTACTTGAAAATGGAAAATTAGAAGATTCAGTTAAAAAATGGATGACAAAAAATGTCAAAGTATTATATGAAGAAAATACATTATCTGATTTTATGAGTATTTCACAAAAGTATAAATTTGGGAGATATCCTGTTATTAACAATGAAAATAAAGTTATAGGAATAATTACAAAATATGATGTTATATCATGGTTATTTGAAAGACTTGGTACTATGTATATTCATGATGATAGAAGAAAGAAAATTCTTGAACATGAAGAATATACATCAAGACTTACTGGTGAATTATTAGATAACAAAAAAATATCTTTCGATTTTGATATTGATTATACAGAAATACAAAGAATAGGAACAGGGGCTACAAAACTTAAAAGTTTTTTAAAGAAAAAAGGAATCGATGAAAAATTAATAAGGAAAGTTTCTATTTCTACCTATGAAGCAGAAGCAAATGTAGTTATTCACTCAGAATCTTATGGTAAAATCTTTTGTTGGGATTTTGAAGATAGTATAAGATTATTGATAAAGGACTATGGAAAAGGGATTGAAAATGTTGAAATAGCTATGCAGGAAGGTTTTTCAACTGCATCTGAAGAAGTTAGATCGCAAGGGTTTGGCGCAGGAATGGGATTACCAAATATGAAAAGATTTTCTGATAAAATGACGATAATATCTGAAGTTGGAAAAGGAGTAATAATAGAAATGTTATTTTATAAATAACCTACATTATTGGGGTGATTATATTGAAATTATTAGAATTATTAAAAGATGGGAATTTTGAAAAAGTATATATCTTTGATGATACAGTAGATATAAAAAATGGATATATTGGTGATTTACTCAGTGAAATAATGAGAAATGCACCAGCTGAATCTGTATGGCTTACACATCAAACACATCCAAATATTATTGCTGTAGCTTCTATTGTTGAAATAAATACAATAATTGTGCCAGAAGGATTTGAATTTGAGAGTGAAACAATAAAAAAAGCAAAAGAAAATAACATTAATTTACTAAAAAGTAAATGTAATATTTTTAAAGCAGCAGGTATAATATATACTAAATTGAAAGAGGAATAAAATGCCAGTGTTTTATGCGAACTTTCATATACATACAGTACTTTCTCCATGTGCTGATATTACAATGACGCCAGACATTTTTTTAGAATATCTTGATAGAGTAAATTGGATATCAATAACAGATCACAATACAACAAAACACATAAGTATATATTCAGATATTCTAAAAAATATAGATGTTAGGGTTATACCAGGTATAGAAGTAACATCAAAAGAAGAAGTTCATATACTCATATATTTTGAAAATATAAATGATGCAGAAGAGTTTGGAGAGATTATTGAGAATAGTCTTACAATAAAAGAATATGATCCTGATAAATTAGGATATCAAATATTATGTGATAAAAATGGGGAATTTAAAAAAATATATGAAAAACCATTTTTAGGAAGTTCTTCAAAATTTTCTATAAGTGAAATATATAAACTTTCAAAAAAATATAATTCCCTTTTTGTTCCAGCTCATATCTTTAGATTTAATGGATTAATTACCAATTTGGGATTTTTACCTGAAGATTTGAAATTGGATGCCGTCGAAATAAAAAATAAAAAAGAATTAGAAAAATCCATGAAAATAGGATTTAACAATTTTCTTTTTAATTCAGATGCCCACTTTCCTGAACAATTAATCCCTTCGTGTAAAATAGAAGCTAAAGATAGAACTTTTGCAGAATTAAAAAAATCTATTTTAGAAAGAAAGGTGATTCCTATTTGGCCACATTGAGAACAATTAGTGATCACATACTAGATATATGTGAGAATGCCATAAAGTCAGGTGGAGATAAAGGATATTTGGTGATAATTGAAACAGAGGAATTTTTCAAATTTGTTGTTTCAGATAATGGAAGGGGAATGGATAAAGAAAAATTAAAAAAAGTTTTAGACCCGTTTTTTTCTACTAAAAAAGAAAGAAAAAAAAAGTTTGGTCTTGGTTTACCTTTCTTAAAATATTCTGTTGAAAGAACAAAAGGAAATTTCAGAATATTTTCTGAAAAAAATAAAGGCACAACTATTATAGCATCTTTTAATTTAAAAAATATAGATTGCCAACCAGTTGGAAATATAACTCAAACAATCCTGCAACTTATAAATATGAGTCAATCTTTTTCTTGGAAGATCACAAGATTTTTTAAAAAGGAAGGATATGTTATTGAAACAGAATTTTTAAAAAATAATTTTGATTTAACAGATCCAGGAGATTTAATGTTAATAAAAAATTATTTAATAAATTTAGAAAAACAAATTAAGGAGGTTTTGTGATGAAAAAAAAGTTTTTAGTAGCTATATTGATAGGGATGTTCATCAATATATTCGCATTAATGGATGTTGAAAAAATAATTTTTGATGGGAATGTATCCTTTATTGAAAATGATTTGAGAAATGTATTATCAAAGTATGATATAAAAAATAATTCTATTGTTGGCGAGATTGATATAAAATTAGCAATAGATAATATTCAAAAAAATTATCCATATTTTTCATCAATATCTTATAATTACTCAAAAGAAAATAAAGAATTAAAATTTATATTTAAATTAAATCCTATAGTAAAAAAAGTAAAGTTTAAAGTTTTAGGAGACAATTTAGTAGATCTTTCGAAAATAGCAACGAAAGTATATACTGAAAAAGAAAAACCTTTGAATATTAATGAATATAAAAAGGGATTAGATGAATTAAAGAAATATTATAATGAAAATGGATATATGTATGTAGAAGTTTTTAGCAATATAAAATTAAATTCGAACATGCTGACTTTTGAATCTACCAAAATTAACAATGAAATGACAGATAAAAATACATTGGTATATGTGATAAAAGAATACGACTTATGGGATATTGAATTAAATGGTGAAATAAAAAACTTGAATAAATCTGAACTAAAAAAAATTTTTGGTTTTGATTTTAGAAAAGATTGGGAAAATAAATTTTTCTTATTTAGGTCTGATGTTAAAGCAACATATCCAAAAGTTGAAGATATTCAAAAGATTTTTCAATCATTGCAACAACTTCCATATTTTTCTAAAGACACACAAATTTCTATAAAACCTATAAATGTTGATAAAACTCCTGGTGGAGATCTAGTCCTTGTTTTAAGTGGTGATTTAAGGAAAATTATCAAAAAACCCTCAGTTATAAAAGAAATAAAAATAAAAGGAAATGAGAGCATAAAAGATTTTGAAATTTTAGATAAATTAAAACGTTCAAATATAACAAAAGGTTCAACTGTTACAAATATTGATATTCTGAATAGTATAAAAGCATTAAAAGAATACTACACTAATCTTGGATATCCTTTTGTAGAAATTAATTCTAATTACGAATCAAACATATTAACATATCAAATTACCGAGTATAAAGTTGGTAGCATATCAATAAAATTTTCTCCAGAGCAAAAAACTAAAAATTATTTAATAAAACCGGCTATAAAATTAATATCTGGTAATGTAATAAGAACAAAAGATATTCAGGATACATATTATGCATTATCAGGAACAGGTTTTTTTGAAAAAGTGAATGTTTATCCGTTTAATCAAAAGGGAGATAAGTTAGATTTTAAAATTGATATAACAGAGAAAAATAAACCTGGTAAATTTATAGGAGGAGTAACTTATACAATTCCTGAAAATGCTCCGTGGTATATGGGCTTTTTAGGTCAATTGGAATTGCAATGGGCAAATCCGTGGGGATATGGTCAATCATTTAATTTATCTACAAATATTAACCCATTGTCTAAAACATATGTATTTAATGGTGGATACGGAATTAAAAATTTATATGGTTCAAAATTCTCATTTAGTACAAAGTTAAGTTATGGATTATATGATGAAAATGCAGGAATTCCTCAAGAAAATATTAGTGGAATAGCAACTGTTTCGAATAAAATATCCTTTTCAATTTCTCCTAATTATGATATAGATGATTTTAATAATTTAAATATGAATTTTAGTTATTCCGAAACAAAATATAATCCCGAAACATATAAGTTAAAGAAAGAAATTAGTAGTGGTGTGGGATATACATATTCTAGATTAGACTATCCATTTAGACCATATAATGGATTGTATAATACTGTTCAATTATTTGGTGGTTTAAATACACTAAATAAGAATGAATACTATTATGGTGGGTATTTGGAGAATAAAATATTCTATACGTATTATAAGTTTACATTTGCAAATAGATTTAAGACAGGTTATGTAATAGATGATGCAGACTTATATGATTTTTATTTGGGTGGAATGTATACTATTAGAGGATATGATTTTTCTTCAAGAACAGGTAACATGATGATTTTAAATAATGCCGAAATTCAATATCAAATAAATAAAGAAAATGTTCCTGTAGATCTTTATGCTTTTTTTGATATAGGGAATGCGAGTGATTTAGATTTAATGAAAGATTATTTGTGGTCATATGGTTTTGGAATAAAATTGACCATACCAATGATTGGCCCTATAAGATTTGAAGGGGTATTCGATACACAAAATAAATTTAAATGGACATTTGGTTTTGGCCCGATGTTTTAAAAAAAGAGGCATTTTGAATGCCTCTTTTTTATTTACTATGAAAATTCGCTTAAAATTTTTGAAAAAATTTGATATACTATAAGTTAGGTAAAAATTAAGAAGGAGTGAATATATATGGCAAAAGATAAAAAAGAAAAAAAGCCTGGAAGATTAAAAAGATTAATTTCTTTATTTTTTTGGTCAATATTTATAACTTTAATAATAATTGCTTTAGTATATGTGAATTTTGAATTTAAAAGAATAAAAACTCTTAATCTTAGTGTTGAAAAAGATTGGAAAAGTTTTGTTGCATATATATTACAAAAAGTTCCTGCGTTAAAAGATAAGGTGAAATATGAATATCTTGATGTAGGAAATGCCTATGCTATACAAGAAAAATTAATTGAAGAAAGATTAAAAGAATTAGATTTAAAATCAAAACAAATAAATAGTCAATTAGATGAATTAAAAAAACTCTCTTCTCAGATAGAGAATGAATCAAAACAGTTAGCAGCAGAAAAGGAGAAATTTAACGCAGAAAAAGAAGCCTTTGAAAAAGAGAAAAAGGTCTTTGAAGATTATAAATATAGAATAAACAAACTTGCAGAATGGTTTGCCTCCTCAACACCAGCACAAATAGCAATAGCACTTTCAAGGGATGAAGTAAGCATTGATTTAATAGTTAATGCATTGCTTATGCTTCCTTCAGATACAGCAGCTGAAATAATTCAGGCTTTAGCTCAAATTAATCCAACAAAAGCAGCTAATGTTATTTCAAAAATAGGGGAGGTGAAAAGTAAATAGGAGGGAAAAAATGACTACTAAAGTAGTAACTCATTTGTTTAATAAGAAATATGAAAAATTTTTTGGAATAAAAAAAACAGAGAAAAAATTAAATAGTAATTTTAATAAATATTTTTATAATAATATATATATAAAAAATGATAATGGAAATTTATTGAATAGTCAAAAACAGATAAAAAAACTTATATTAAAAGTTAAAAGTATTCACTTCCATTTTACTTCTGATAAAAATATAAAAAAGGCTCATCTTGGAAAATCTCTTAAGCTTTCTAAAAGCGCTTTCCAATTAAGAATGAAAAAACTAAAATCCTCAAAAATTAAAGATATTAAGTTTATTCAAACCGAAAAAGAAATTTCGGATAATTTTGCTATTGTTGCAAAAGCGTCAGATAAAAATATTGAAAGAGAAATCAAATTACTGAAAAAAATAATAAAAGAAGAAGAGAAGCTACCAGAAGAAATAAAAAATAAAGTAAAAGAATTAAAAGTAATGATGAAAGAAGCCAAAAAAGAAGATAAAGCAATTAAAGTTCCGGAAAAAGAAATAATAGTGAATACTAAAAAAGAAGGAAAAACAGAAGAAATAAACCAAAAGATAAATGAAATAATAAAAGGGATAATAAAAGAAGAAGAGAAACTACCAGAAAAGATAAAAAAGGAAGTAAAAGAATTAAAAGTAATGATAAAAGAAGTAAAAAAGGAAGAAGTAACAAGTAAAAATAGTGAAAAAGTATTAATTGGAAGTATTAAAAAAGAAGGAAAGACAGAAGAAATAAACCAAAAGATAAATGAAATAATAAAAGGAATAATAAAAGAAGAAGAGAAGCTACCAGAAGAAATAAAAAATAAAGTAAAAGAATTAAAAGTAATGATGAAAGAAGCCAAAAAAGAAGATAAAGCAATTAAAGTTCCGGAAAAAGAAATAATAGTGAATACTAAAAAAGAAGGAAAGACAGAAGAAATAAACCAAAAGATAAATGAAATAATAAAAGGAATAATAAAAGAAGAAGAGAAGCTACCAGAAGAAATAAAAAAGGAAGTAAAAGAATTAAAAGTAATGATAAAAGAAGTAAAAAAGGAAGAAGTAACAAGTAAAAATAGTGAAAAAGTATTAATTGGAAGTATTAAAAAAGAAGGAAAGACAGAAGAAATAAACCAAAAGATAAATGAAATAATAAAAGGAATAATAAAAGAAGAAGAGAAGCTACCAGAAGAAATAAAAAATAAAGTAAAAGAATTAAAAGTAATGATGAAAGAAGCCAAAAAAGAAGATAAAGCAATTAAAGTTCCGGAAAAAGAAATAATAGTGAATACTAAAAAAGAAGGAAAGACAGAAGAAATAAACCAAAAGATAAATGAAATAATAAAAGGAATAATAAAAGAAGAAGAGAAGCTACCAGAAGAAATAAAAAAGGAAGTAAAAGAATTAAAAGTAATGATAAAAGAAGTAAAAAAGGAAGAAGTAACAAGTAAAAATAGTGAAAAAGTATTAATTGGAAGTATTAAAAAAGAAGGAAAGACAGAAGAAATAAACCAAAAGATAAATGAAATAATAAAAGGAATAATAAAAGAAGAAGAGAAGCTACCAGAAGAAATAAAAAATAAAGTAAAAGAATTAAAAGTAATGATGAAAGAAGCCAAAAAAGAAGATAAAGCAATTAAAGTTCCGAAAAAAGAAATAATAGTGAATACTAAAAAAGAAGGAAAAACAGAAAAAATAAATCAAAAGATAAATGAAATAATAAAAGGAATAATAAAAGAAGAAGAGAAGCTACCAGAAGAAATAAAAAATAAAGTAAAAGAATTAAAAGTAATGATGAAAGAAGCCAAAAAAGAAGATAAAGCAATTAAAGTTCCGAAAAAAGAAATAATAGTGAATACTAAAAAAGAAGGAAAAACAGAAAAAATAAATCAAAAGATAAATGAAATAATAAAAGGAATAATAAAAGAAGAAGAGAAGCTACCAGAAGAAATAAAAAATAAAGTAAAAGAATTAAAAGTAATGATGAAAGAAGTAAAAAAGGAAGATAAAGCAATTAAAGTTCCGGAAAAAGAAATAATAGTGAATACTAAAAAAGAAGGAAAAACAGAAGAAATAAACCAAAAGATAAATGAAATAATAAAAGGAATAATAAAAGAAGAAGAGAAACTACCAGAAGAAATAAAAAATAAAGTAAAAGAATTAAAAAAGAAACTGTTAAAATTACAATCAAAAAATCTAAAGAAGTCTAAAAACAATATCTATAAAATACCAGAATATCCTGTATATATTAAAGGAGGAATGCCATTTTTAAAATATAATAAAGCGATTGAAAAAACAAAAATTGTTGTTAGTAAAAATGTTGATAAAGAAATAGTGGAAATAAAGTTTAAAACTGGAATAATAGCTTACGTTAATAATAATAAGAACACAAAATTAAAATTGTTCAAATTAAATGAAAAAATTAAAACGAAAAATTATGCAAATTTAATTACAAAAGATATTAAAACTATAGTTGAAAATAAAATAAAGAATTTTGAAAAAAATAGTAACCAATCAAAAATACTATATTCTGATAAAAAAATAGATTTAATAATATCAAAAAAATTACCAAATAATCAATTAAAGGAAAAGGTAGGATATTTATCGAAAAATATAATGTCGGATACACTAAAAATAAAGAAAATGATAACTAAAAATACTTTCATTATACTAAACAAAAAAGATTCTAAAGTAAATACAGGAAAATTGTTTAAATATATTGATTCTATAGTTTATAAAATTAATAAAAATAGTCAGGTTAAAGGTAGCGATATCTTAGTTAATAAAAAGCAGGAGATGTTTTTTAGAAAGGACATAAAAAAAGCAATTCAAAATAATATCAATTTTTTGCATCCAGCAATAAAACAAAACAGCGTTAATTTTCAAAAAAATTATGAAATAAAACAGATTTCCGCAAATGAATTATTAAACAAAATATATGAAACAACAGAAAAAATTCAAAATACCCCAAAATATTTTGAAAGGACAGTTGTAAAAATAAATCCTCCTGATTTAGGTAATTTGGAAATAACTATTATTAAATCCCAAAAAAACTTAAAAATAGAATTTAATTTAGAAAATAGTAAAAATAAAGAAGAAATTGAAAAAAGAATGGAACCATTAATCGTTAATTTAAAAGAAAAATATGAAAAAGTGGAATTTTCTGTAAAATCAGAGTTTAATGATTCAAATGAAAATTACTATGAAGATGAAAAGAATTCAGAGGATGAATCTGAATATTCAAGAGAAGAAACATCAAAGGAAAAAGAAAAAAGAAAAAATAGGAGAAATCAATTTTGGGAACTTTTAAGAGGTGAAGAATATGATTAACGGAATAAATAATACAAAAAATTTTATAAATCCACTACAAAAAAAGGATAATGAGCCTAAAAAAGACTTAGACAAGGATGCTTTTTTAAAAATTTTAATGACACAACTAAAATATCAGGATCCTACGAATACTATGGATGATAAAGAGTTTATAGCTCAAATGTCTCAATTATCTTCAACAGAACAAATTATGAATATGAGTAAATCCTTTCAGCAAATGGTTTCATCTCAAATGAGTTTATTTAAAGTTCAGACGTCTAATCTAATTGGTAAGAATGTAGTTGTAGAGAACAATAAAATTAATTTAACAGGTGGATTTTCTGATGCTATTATTTATAATCTTGAAAAACCAACTAAAGTATATGTAGATATTTATGATAATAAAGATAATCTGGTTTATACAAAAGATTTGGGGATACAAGAAGAAGGAATGAAAACATTTAATTGGGATGGAAGAGGAACAAATGGTGTAGGTTTACCTGATGGCGAATATAAATATGAAGTTTATACATATAAAAATGGGAAAAAGGAAAAAATAGGTGGTTTAGATGGGGGCAAAGTAGATGCTGTTCAATTTGAAGATAATAAATTCTATGTTCTTGTAAATGGTCATAAATATAGTACAGATAATATTATTGAAATATCAGAAATATAAAAATAATATATTAGGAGGAGATTTATATGTTAAGAGCAATGTTCAGTGGTCAAAGTGGGTTAAAAAATTTCCAAACTCAATTAGACGTAATAGGTAATAACATTTCAAATGTAAATACCGTTGGATATAAAACATCTAGAGTTACATTTCAAAATACACTATCTCAAACTTTGGCTGAATCCAGAGGAGCAAGTGGCCAATTTGGTGGAATAAATGCTGCTCAAGTCGGTCTTGGTTCAAAAATAGCTTCGATAGATAAAATAATGACTCAAGGTTCATTGCAAAATACCGGAAATAAAACAGATATGGCAATAAAAGGAGAAGGTTTTTTTGTTTTATCCGATGGACTTTCAAAATATTTTTCAAGAGCAGGAAATTTTACTCTGGATTCTGAAGGGCATTTTGTTAATCCGTCCAGTGGAATGAAATTGCAGGGATGGAACGCCAAAGTAACAGATACTGGAAAAAGATATATAGATTCAAATGAACCAATACAAGATATTACAATTTCTCCGAATTTAGTTATGGAAGCAAGAGAAACAACATTTTTAAATTTAGCTGACAATTTAAATTCTGACGTTGGAATAAAAGAGACAACAATGACAATAAAATCTTCATCAGGGGACGTTGTTCCTGTAAAATTTACTTTTGAGAGAATAATGTCAGAACAATATAAAGATAGAATAGTGTATAGATGGCATGCTCAAACAGTTGAT